>NZ_NCUI01000023.1:0-233759 GCF_002096435.1 Streptococcus oralis subsp. oralis | reverse complement strand
CTTCATCCGTCAAATCGGTACGTGAATCAATGGCTGCTTCCTTAGCTTTCAGCGCATCATCGATTGCTTGCTTGGCTGCTGGCTTGCTTTGCGCAGTTGGGTTTACTGAGGCAATGCTGGTTATTCCATCAGTCTTGGCTTGATCGACTTCTACATTTGTGGTCGCAGCGTCAATTGCTTGTTTCGCTGTATCTGCTTTCGCTTTGGCATCGGCCTTCGCTGCAGTTTTCTCTTCATCCGTCAAATCGGTACGTGAATCAATGGCTGCTTCCTTAGCTTTAAGGGCCTGCTCAATAGAAGTTTTGGCTTCATTCTTTTTCTGACCTGCTTGAGGATTGACACTTTCTATATCAATAATTCCACTTGTTTTAGCACTCTCTACTGTAGCATTTGTTGTTGCGTCAGTAATGGCTTGTTTCGCTGTATCTGCTTTCGTTTTGGCATCTGCCTTCGCTGCAGTTTTCTCCTCGTCCGTCAAATCGGTGCGTGAATCAATGGCTGCTTCCTTGACTTTCAGGGCATCATCGATAGCTGCTTTTGCGGCAGCTTTCTTTATTGTTATAGGATTGTCCTTACTGATTGCTAAAAGCCCTTCTCCTTTTGCAAAATCTAATGCCTCTTTTGTTGTAATATTTACATCACCAATTGCTGTTAAAGCTTTCTCTTTATCAGCATTCACCTTTGCAATTGCTTCTGCCTTCTCTTCAGCAGTTGCAAGTAGATTGGAATTGATTTCTACAATCTTGCTTTCAGCAGCATCATTAATAGCATCGATAGCAGGTTGTTTGTTTAAAGTTATGAATTCTGATAAAAATCTTGTATCAATTGAACCATCTTTATAAGTTACAACTAGATTTCCATTTAAATCTTTGGCAATAGTATCGATTCGCGCTTCTTGATTTTCAACTATTTTTCCACTCTTACTAATCAGATTTGCATCATCGTTAGTTTGAGAGTATTCAATTTTTACTTTTTCTTTTATTTTTTCAAATTCTTCAGTTGTGATGTTATTAGGATCTACTACACTTACCTTACTTTCAGGAGCCTGTATGTCATATTTTGAAGTTTGATTTTTAACCACAAACTCCACATATCCTGCTGTTTTTTGACGCTCTGCTACATTTATAGTTTCCTCAATCCTACCGTTGTATGATGCACTCTCTCCGTTGTTATAATCATTCGCTACAATGATACTTGTCCATTTTTGACCAGGTTTTGCATTAGTAATCCCAGTCATTTTAATACTAGCGCTTTTCTTATCATCTGAAACAGAGCCTTCTCCACTCGTTAGGGCACTTTCTGTGATTTTCCCGACTGTATAACCAAAGGCATCTAGATTACCTTCGGTGGAATCACCAGCACCTCGAAGTTTCATATCTTTAATTTTAGATTCATCTTTAGCAGTAAAGGTTAAGTCAGTTTCTTCACTAGAGTATACATAGATAGTCCTATTTTGCTCGTTAGAATATGGTACTTGTACAGTTGGGGGGATATTCTCCCTCAAAACCTCCCCTACAGGTCTTGTTCTTGTAGATCCATCAGTAAAGGTTACCACAATGTTATTTCCTACAACATCAATTGATTGAATGATTTCATCAGGATTCTCTACTAAAGTTCCACGTTTATTCACTAATCTCGCATCTTCATTAGCTGTTGAATATTCTATCTGAATACCATTCTTGATTTTCTCTCTATCTTCAGCAGTTGGATTTGTTAGGCTACTTACTGTTATCAATTCATCTGCAGGCTGAGCTCGCAAAGCGTACTTCTTTGACTGAGATTTCAATACAAGATAGAAATAAGCGGGATCAGACATGTCTTGCCCTTTTTTCAGATTTTCTCTACCTTTATCATCAACTACCTGTAAATAACGAGTTCCAATATTCAAGTTTTGATCTTCTCGTTTTGTATAACCGCTATTATTTTTCAACACATCATTGGGACGCCCTTTAATGACAATTTTAGCTGGATTTTTCTTTGTAGCAGGTGTTGTTAAAGTTGGGTTTTCTGCTCGGTTTATTACGGTAGCAGTAAATCCATATTCAATATCAAGATCATTTTCCGTATCTGGAACATTATTAAACTTCTGTCTAGAACCCTTTTTAATTGTTGCATAGCGGATTTTTCCACTTTCAGAGTATACTGGGATTTCTAATGTGAAGTTCTCTTCATTATAGATGTAAATTTTCTTCTCTGATGGAATCGAAAAGGTAAAATCTACTTTAGGATCTTCATTTACAGCTGCTCGGAATCCAGTATTACTATCCACTGAGCTACTCTTACGAAGAACAGTTGACTCCGTTTTGTCATCCTGACTAGGCTCTGTATTTTTCTCCGAATTTTCAGTTTCTTTTTCCACGTTCTCTGTTTTTTGAGTCACAGTATCTTGTCTATTCGTGGTATCTTCTGAAATTTCTTTTTTTTCAACTACTTTATTTCTCAGCTTAGAGTTCACTGCAGTCACTAATTTTTGGTAGGCTCTACTCAATTCTTCTTGGTTTAGTGCACTGTTTAAACTAGCTTTTGCTGAAGCTAATTCAGTTGATAAATTAGCTAAGCTTTCTTCTGTTTTTGTTGAATATACACCACTAGTAATGTTTGTTTCAACTTCTAAAATATAGTTTGCAAGTAAACTTTTATCTAATTCAGGTTGACTATCCTTCGCGTTACTCTGATCAGTACTGATCTTTTCACCATCTTGCATTAGTTCAACCTTATTAACTGACTCTTCAGAAATTTTCAATTGATCAGCAGAAACAGCACCATTTCCTAAAAACATTAATAGTGTTGCAACTGCCACACTTGCAGCACCAAAACTATATTTTCGAATTGAAAAGCGCATAACCTTTTCTTTATCCTGTTTTTTTAGGTTTTTATTAATAATCTCTTTTTTCATCAATACTCCTTTAACTACCACTATCAATATAAAAATATATAGATTTTTATATATAATTATAAAGTATTATACCACTCATTCTATAATTTTTAAGCTCTTTTTGCAAGTTGTGGAAGTTACTTTTATTTGTAAAAACTTAGTATTATTCTGAAAAAGTAGCTTCTTGAATTCAAAAAAATGGAGAGGACATTTTGTCCTCTCCATTCTCTATATATCACTCAGCCTATTTGTCTAAAAAAGATTACTTAAAGATAGAAGTTTTAAAGCTATCCGTCTGTTGTAAAAGTTTCTTGAATAGTTTTTCTTTTAGTGCAATTGTATTATCAAACTTAACAGAGCCGTTCTTCAAACTGATTCTATCTCTTTCAACAGCAGCATAAAACGCTTGTTTTAAATCTTCGTAAGAATTATAGGTTGTGCCGTCGATTTCAACTGACTGAATTCCATTTTTCGCTTTTGTTACAACTTCATTGAAATATGCTTTCTTCCAATCTTCCAAAGTACTAAATTTATTATCAGACAGTTTCTTAATAATATAATCATCACCTAGAGTGGATTTACCTTCTTTTCTAGATTCATCCTTATATTTATTTGATGCATACCCTAGGAAACCTTTTTCATAACCATAGTAACCCCAAATTCTAAAGGTGTTGTGCTTAAAGGACATCGCTCCAGGAGCGCCCTCGCTTGTATTTCCACCATAGATACCAGTCATCATAGGAACAGTAACATAAGCAGAATCAAAATCGGAAGGATTATAAACTCTATTACCCGGACCACGGTTCGTCATGAAATTATTGGTTACCAAGTCATCTACTGTATGTAAAGGAATAGCTTTCTCTTCATCGCTTAAAGGTCGAACCTTATCAAATTGATTCTTAGTGTTATTCCCCCTGTATTGTCTATCTACCTTCTTGAACCAAGCATTATTTAATTCTTGACTAGCTTTATTGAGGACAGCTTCTCCTTCCAGGTAATCTAGGAGCATGAGCGTATCATTGTACCCTTTCATATAACGATCAATCTCATCTCTAGACTTAAGATCATTTGGATTCGTATTATACCACTGATTTCCATCATTCAAACGTTCATAGGCCATATTGATACCTAAAGCTTTATATTCCCCGTTTGGATTCGATACTGAAGGAGTTTGTAGCATTCCTTGAGCAAATGCTTCAAGATCTGTTCCTTCACGATGTCTTGAACCGCCTAGATAAACCATACGATCATTAACGTGAGTTGTTTCGTGCGTGAAGGCAGATACTCCAAAATCACTAATCATATCCGTTACCATAAAGAAGACTGAATCATCTTTATATGGATTAGCATAAACTCGAGCTACAGCTCCCATATTCCAGTTCGTATCATGATAGGTACCAGTTGGTCCAAATACTTCACGTACTGGTGCAACATCTTTACCTTTGTTAGTATGACCATAACGATCCGTACTGATTCCTTTGTAGTTCTGGTTATCTCGAACAGGAGTTGGGACCATATTGTTACTCTTCAATAATTGGTTACGTACTTTATCTAAAGACAAACGAGACCAGAAATCCAGATAATTTTGTTGTTCCTTAGCAACTTTATCAATTTCAGCTTTAAATGCATTTCTTTCTGCATCAGTATTCTTACCATATTTCTCAAAAGAACTATAAGCCATGGTATTGTATGTTGAAATCAAGATCATATGGGCATCTTTTAAGTTCAAAAGTGGCAAGATCATTTTACCATGCATATCATTATTTAATCCTTCGTATGCTCTATGTTTCTTACCAGCAAACTCAGGATTCGTTGTTTTAGGTTCAACGATGTAAACATTATCTTTAGTTGATTTTATGAACCAATCATTCAGATCTCTATCACTTGTAAAGAGTTCCATATTGTATTTTAAAAACTCATGAAGATTACCCTTACCTGTTGAACCTGAAATTACTTCACGGTAGGCATCGTGAGTGCGATCACCTTTTATATTATTTTCCTTAGAACCGATATTGATAATCCTATCTAGGACATCAACATTTTTACCATAGAAATCTGGTTTGAATAACATAATCTCTTTGATGTTAAAATCTTCAAATTTAATTCCATAGTATCGATTGAGATAGGACAAACCAAGAAGTAGAGCAGCCTTATTATCATCTATTTTCTTAATCAAAGCACGTTTTGCAGCTTCATCAGTATTTAGCTGATGATCTTGGTTGTGAACAAGTTTCGTAATAAATTTACCAAGATTCTCTTTTACGAACTTGAAACTCTCTTCCAGATAAAGATTCTTAATGGCATTTACTTTTCCGTCACCAAGTCTATTTAAATGTTTATAAATGGTATCAGACTGTAACTCAACTGGACTTAATTTTTCTAGAATTGATTGGATTAAATCACTTCTATCCTTATCAACGATATTTGGAGTATAAACTATTTCACCAAGTTCTACAATATTGTACTCTTTAACTTGTTTCACTTTAGAGCTATCTTTAGCAACAACAAGTAATTCTTCTTTCGTTCCGTCAGCATAGTGAATCAAAATCTTATCAATATCAGATAAATCTGTTACAAACTGTCCATTTTTCAAACCTGTAACAGAAAGAACTTCTTTCGTAACCAAGTTTGAACTAGCTCCCAATTTATTGGCCTGATTGACAATCCACTCTTTATTATAGAAAGGTTGTAATTTTTCGATATTGCGATAAGCAAGTTCACGGTCAATTCTGTAATCTTGAGTATCTTTATAGGTCTCATCTAATGATTTTGTATTGTTGAGAGTGTCCTCAATTAGAGGTTTAATTTCAAACTTATCAGCAGTGATTCCCATTGCATCAATCTTGGTATTAGCTTCTTCGAGACTAATTTCTCTAATTCTATGTGAACGAGAATATTTGAACGAATGTTTACCTGCACTAACATCTTTTACAACAAAGTTTCTTTCAAGAGCATTATTCGTGAAGTATCCCCCATCGTAATCAATATCACCGGAACCATAGAATTCTTCACCGTTCTCAACTTTCATCATTGAAACATTATTTTCAAGTTTGCCCCATACCCAGTTCTTACTGATGAAACCTCCAACATCTACAGGTGATTTAACTTTAATTGTTCCTTTAGCGACTGAATTTCGTACAGTCCCATATTTACCGATGCCATTAGGGTCCGAACTATTGTCAACAGTAGACGCAAGACCAGCAGCCCGAGCCTTAGTTGCTGTAATATCAGCTTCTACATATGTTTTATTCGCATGGCCTTTCCAAATCTCACCCACAATACCAGCAAGATTCCATCCTTTATCCCCAACACCATCAATTTTACCAATGAAAGCAACATTATTAACTTTAGCGCCCTCGCCATCTAATTTATTAACCACACCAGCAATATCATTTTTCGCAATAATATGGCCTGTAACTTTGACATTTTCGATTACAGCATTTTTAACAATTCTTGCAACGGGTGCAATATTTTCTGCCCAAGGCATATTAATATTCACATTGCCAAGGTTGATATTCTTCACAGAAGCATTTTCAATACGCTCAAACAATGGTCGAGCGATATTATGAATGGTATACTGTTTTCCATCAACACTTGTTAAATGACCATTAAATACACCTGGTACATATTGTTTATTTGGAGTTGGAACATTTGCTGCGTTCAAATCTGCACCAAGCTTAAACGTCCCCTTACGATTAGCTTGCATTGCTTTTACCAATTCATTGAAATCGTAGTAGACATTCTCTTCGTGAGATTTTGGCTTGGCAAAATAATGAACATATTCTTCACTGAGTTCATTACCATTAGTATGCTGAACTAGATCAGGAGCTTTAGCAGTGACCTTGTATAGTGTTTTTCCATCGACAGTAACTTCTTCGATTTTATCCACAGCAAGACGGGTCACCTTATTATCATGCGTAGCGATTTTTAGATAGTATGGTTTTACATCAGTTGGAACAGAAGTTAAGAAGCTACTATCCGTTTCAACACCATCAGTATCAACACTTATTAAGCTTGTTTCTTTAATATTTTTGACTTCAACTTTTTTGAGGTCAATTCTTAGTGGTTCTTCCCTTAGAACTTCTTCTTCATCACCTTCACCACGGTCATAAACCATTTTGGTTTCGAGTTTATAATTCTTGTAGTACTGCAAATCTGTCAGACTAGCTGTTAAGTTGTCTGGCGAAATAGTCAATGTTTTGACAATTTCATCACCCTTTTTAAGAGTTAGGGTAATGGATTTTATAGTTGCCTTACTTGGGTTTTCCAAATTGTAACGAATTTGAGATGTTCGTTTTAAATCTTTAACATCGATAAGCGACAAATTTAAAATTGGTTTTTCAAAGTTTTTAGTTCCTAATTTAACGATACGATCTTGATCTAACTCCAAAACCTGTTCGACAACTTTCGGTGCTTCTTCAGTCTTCAGTCCTTTAATTGTCTTATAAGTCTTTATAACCTTTTTCTGTCCGTCTTTTCCTTCTTTGACAGTGACTCTTTCACCTTTTTTAAGTTGATCATCTTCTTCAACCTTTTCCTTAAACGGAATCTTTTCAAGACTTTCTTCTACCAGAGTTCCTTCAATTGGTTTTGTACCACGGCTTATTTTTTTAATGACTGGTTCTTTGATGACAATGGTTGTTGTATTTAAAACTTGATCAGTCTCAATACCGTCGAGAGTCTTATAAGTCGTTTTGGTAATTTGACTACCCTTTTCTCCATCTTGGATGACAGTTTCTTCATCCGTATATTTGGTTGGATCTTCGATAATTTCTGTCTTATAGTCAATCTCCGTAGTAGTTTCTTTCGTAACCGCGCCCTCAGTTACTTTATATTCAGGTAACTTTTCTTGAACTACCGACTCACCTTCTTTACCTGGCTCCTGAGTACCTTTAACTTCAATCTTGCCTGTATATTCTGACTGTGGTTCTTGAACTAAAGACTCGCCCTCTTTACCTGGCTCCTGAGTGCCTTTAGCTTCAATCTTGCCTGTATATTCCGCCTGTGGTTCTTGAACTAAGGATTCTCCCTCTTTGCCTGGCTCCTGAGTGCCTTTAGCTTCAATCTTGCCTGTATATTCCGCCTGTGGTTCTTGAACTAAGGATTCTCCCTCTTTGCCTGGCTCCTGAGTACCTTTAGCTTCAATCTTGCCTGTATATTCTGACTGTGGTTCTTGAACTAAGGATTCTCCCTCTTTGCCTGGCTCCTGAGTACCTTTAGCTTCAATCTTGCCTGTATATTCTGACTGTGGCTCTTGAACTAAGGACTCTCCCTCTTTGCCTGGTTCCTGAGTGCCTTTAGCTTCAATCTTGCCTGTATATTCTGACTGTGGCTCTTGAACTAAGGACTCTCCCTCTTTGCCTGGTTCCTGAGTGCCTTTAGCTTCAATCTTGCCTGTATATTCCGTCTGTGGTTCTTCAACTACCGACTCACCTTTTTTACTGCTTGTATTGGTACTAGATTTTGATTCTTTAAAGTAACCAACATACTCATATCCTTCAATATGAATAACACCTTTAGCCAAACCTTCATGTGTAGATGCAGAAATAGTTTGGTTATACGAAAGTAACTCTTTATTTTCAAATGCAAAGGCAGTAAAAGGTACAAAATTGCTGACGCCGATAGAGCTAATTAACAGAATCCCAAGTACTTTACTACGGTGTTTCTTGGAAACTAATAGAACCGCTAGTGAGGCTGTTGCCAACCCAAGACCTGCCAAAGCAAGCTCCTTACTTCCTGTGTATGGAAGTTGTTGACTGTTAGTCTCCTTCTTGCGATAAACTACATAAATAATATCTTCATCTTGAAATTCTGTAGGAACCTCATGGTGAATCAAGGCTTTTTCAGACTCGGTCAATTCCTGCTCCGCCAGATAACGGTAATGCACACTATGAACACCACCAATTTCATTGGCTTGCACCTTATCTACTAAAAGGGTACTGGCACCAAAAAGGAAGGCCCCGATAGCTACAGGACCTACCCCAACAGTGAGCTTACGAATCGAATATTTGGTAATTTTTTCTAGTTGTTGTTTTGTCTTTTTCATTCTCACGACTTTCTGATAGAATCTTGTGGATACTGCGCACGCGCACCTCCGATTAGTTTGGGACGACTAGCTAGAGCCGTTACATGGGCATGCCCAATTTCTCTCAAAAGAGGGCGAATCGGAACCTGAACATGCTTGACATGCATGCCAATCGCAGTATCTCCGATATCCAATCCAGCATGGGCCTTGATAAATTCAACCTCTACTGGATCCTGCATAAACTTGAAGGCTGCCAACTGACCCGAACCTCCTGCATGAAGTGTAGGAAGGACACTGACGATTTCAAGACCAAACTGCTCTGCCACCTGACGTTCAACAACGAGGGCTCGATTGACATGTTCACAACCTTGAACAGCTAGATGAATTCCTTTATCCTCTAGGGTATCTAGGATGGTCTTCACAATGATCTCCCCAATTTCTTGACTGGATTCCTTGCCAATCTGACCACCTATCACCTCACTAGAAGAAAGGCCCAAAACAAAGATAGTTCCTTGCTTCAAATTAGCCTTGTCTATTACATCTTCTACAATCTGGCTTGTTGCTCTTTGAATGTCTTTTTCCTTCATACTTGATACCTCTTTTGTCACTATCTATCATATCTTTTTTTACTGATTTTATCAAGGCCAACTAATCATTCTGAATTTTAAAAGCAAAACTCCCAGAATAGACTGGGAGTTAGCTAATTACTATTTTATTAATGTATATTTCAACTGTCGTCCCTTTTTCGGGTGCAGAATTGATCTTCATCTGGTAATTGTCTCCAAAATGAAGTTTGAGTCGTTGGTCGACATTTTTTAGGCCAACTCCCCCACGTTTGAGCTGACTTTGACTGCTATCACCAGGATTTTGGAAACCAACACCATCATCCTCAATGCGGATGACAAGCCCTGTATCCTGTCTCTGAACAGAAAGTTTAATATGGCCCTGACCTTCCTTCTCCTTGATGCCATGGTAAAGGGCGTTTTCTACAAGAGGTTGCAACACCAGTTTAGGCAAGACTAAATTATCAAAGTCAGGTTCTTCAGCAATCTCATACTCCAGCTTATCACCATAGCGTTGTTTCTGGATAAAGAGGTACTGGCGGACATGATTGATTTCATCAGAAAGAGAAATCAAATCCTTTCCTTGATTGAGCGCCAAGCGGAAATAGGTTGCCAAGGACTTGGTCACCTGAACCACTCGCTGACTATCCTGAAACTCAGCCATCCAGATGATAGTGTCCAAAGTATTATAGAGGAAATGGGGGTTAATCTGGCTCGACAGTGCTTGAAGTTCATACTGCCGGGTTGCTTCTTCCTGCCTGCGCACATCTGCCATCAACTGATCAATCTGATCCAGCATGGCATTGAACTGACGAGTCACTTCTCTCAGTTCATAGGCGCCCGCTTCCTTAGCACGAAGATTTTGTGTACCAGAAGCAATTTCCAGCATGGTTTCTCTCAGATCCTTCAAAGGGGCAATCCAGCGTTTGAGACTGAACCACACCAAGCAGAGACAGGCAAGAAGAGATAAGGCACTAGCACCAAGCAAGGTCCACATGAGTTGACTCCGAACCTGGTCTAACTTCTCCAACGAAGACACGCCTATAACCGTCCAATCAGTCCCTGCAATCTGTTCCTGACTAACGTAGGATTGATGGTCCAGCGTATAGCCCTGTCCCGTCTCAATGTAGGGTTTCATGGCCTCCATTTCACTCGCTGAGCTATAGACAGTACGTTCAGGATGGTAGACAAATTCATGCTTCTCATTGATGATAAAGGCAAAGCCCTGCTGGCCCAACTGGAGTTGGTTGAGATAGGCTTCCAGAGTTTCATAGGAAATATCCAAGCGAAGCACACCAAGATTGGCTCCCTTTGCATCAACAAGTTCCTGAGTGACAGAAATAACCCACTGACTATCTGATTTACGAGCTGGTGTCAAAACTGGCTTAGCTCCCTGATGGATAGCCTTTTGGTACCAATCCTCAGCCATCATATCTGAGGAGGTTTTCATCTGCACACTGTCATCTGTGGAAATAACCTGACCGGATTTAGTGACCAGTACCACCGTTTTCAAGTCCTGATCTGCCTTTAAGATAGTCAAAAACAGATCTCGGATTCCTTTGACCTGGTCTTGGTTAGGATTCTCAGCATAGGCTAAGACATCCTTCTGCTGGGTCAAACTGGTAGAGGTGGTTTCTAATTTTTTGATATAAGACTGAATAAAGTGGCTAGTTTGGCTAATGGTCGTTTGGCTATTACCCTCGATAGTAGCCTCAATGGCTGATGAACTCGATTGATAGTAGAAAGTCCCAACCACAGCTAGGAGAATGAGAAAGACCAGAAAGATAGAAATAACCATTCTGACTAAAAGAGAAGAACGCTTCATCGACCTTCTCCCTTCTTAAACTGACGAGGCGTCACACCTGCAATCTGTTTAAAACGTTGAGTAAAGTAGTTCATATCTTCAAAACCAACCTTTTCGGCTATCTCATAAATCTTTAAATCCGTGGTCAGAAGCAAGAGCTTGGCTTGTTTGACACGCTCTCTCACCAGATAATCCTGAAAAGGCAGCCCCAACTCTTTCTTAATTAAGGAACTCAAATAAGTCGGACTAAAACCTAGGTCACTGGCCAAAGACTTTAAACTAAATTGACTATCAGCCAGATGAGACTGGATTTTCTGGGCCAGGTTTCCTTCAAACTTATCGGTCAGTAAATCTTGTAACTGCTCTTCCTTTTCTTCCTTGTCTAGTTTTTGCTTGATTTTCCCCAACATTTCCTCAATATCCTGACGAGAAAAGGGCTTGAGCAAGTAGTCATCTACACCGAGTTTGACAGCAGACAAAGCATAATCAAAATCATCGTAACCCGTCAAAAATACCAGATGCACCTGGGGATAGGTTTCTCGGACCAGCCTGGCCAACTGGATGCCATTTAGCTGAGGCATGTTGATATCGGTTAAAATGATATCTGGCACCTGCTTTTGAATCAAGTCCCAAGCCTGTCTTCCATTTTCAGCCTGACCGATGATTTCCATATCGTAGGCTGCTACATTGACCAGCTTGGTCAAGCCTTGTCTTACCAGATACTCATCTTCTACGATTAAGATTGTGTAGGTCATGCTCTGCTCCTTTACCACTTACTAGTATCAGTATAGCAAAATTCTCCTCTAACTGCTTAGGAAAGACTTCTTAATCGACATAATCTAATAAATAGGCATAGCCTTTTTCTGCCATTTGGTCTTTGGGAATAAAGCGGATAGAGAGACTATTGATACAGTAGCGTAAGCCACCCTTGTCCTGAGGCCCATCTGTAAAGACATGACCAAGGTGAGAATCTCCAACTCGGCTTCTCACTTCCATGCGCGTCATATTGTAGGACTTATCTTCCTTGTAGGTAGCAACATCTGGACTGATTGGTTGAGTGAAACTAGGCCAGCCACAACCAGACTCAAACTTGTCCTTTGATGAAAAGAGGGGTTCACCAGTTGCGACATCCACATAGATACCGGATTCAAATTTATCCCAGTAGCGGTTTGAAAAAGCTCGTTCTGTTTGATTTTTCTGGGTAACGGCATACTCCTCAGGCGACAAGGTCTTCTTCAACTCCTCATCACTTGGTTTAGGATATTTGCTGGCATCAATGACGGGATAGGCAGCCTGATTAACATTGATATGACAGTAGCCATTTGGATTTTTCTTGAGATAGTCTTGGTGGTAATCCTCCGCCACCACAAAATTCTTCAAGTTTTCCTTTTCAACTGCCAGAGGTTGGTCATATTTCTTAGCAACTTCATCAAAGACTTGGTTGATTACTTCCAAATCCTTGTCATCTGTGTAATAAACACCAGTACGGTACTGGGTCCCCACATCATTTCCTTGTTTATTTTTGCTGGTTGGATTGATAATGCGGAAGTAATGAAGCAGAATTTCCTTGAGGGAAATTTGATTAGCATCATAGGTAACATGGACAGTCTCCGCATGTCCTGTTTGATTGATCAATTCGTATTTGGTTGTTTCCCCTCTACCGTTCGCATAACCTGAAACGGCATCTGTCACTCCAGACACGCGTGAGAAGTATTCTTCCACTCCCCAGAAACATCCCCCAGCTAGATAAATTTCGTGCAAGTCTGCATCCTTACTCACTTCTGTTTTTTTCACTGTTTTTCCTCCTTGGCTAACGGATGCTTTCTCAATTTTCGAGCTATCTGTCTGCCCTGCATTTCGCATCAATAGGAAATAGAAACCGGTTATAGCTAGGAGAATGACCCCTGCCAAGACAAAAAGTTTTACTTTATCATTCATAGCCTTTCTCTACCCCATTTCTTTCAATTCTTTTAAAATCATATCCTTATCCATAAAACCTGGTTGCGTTTTGACCAGCTTGCCTTCCTTGTCTATAAAGGCTTGAGTCGGATAAGAACGGACACCATAACTTTCCAAAAGTTTGCCTGATGGATCAATTAGAACTGGGAAATTTTTATAATCTAAGCCCTTATACCAGTTCTTAAAGTCAGCTTCAGATTGTTCTCCCTTGTGGCCTGGTGACACCACTGTCAAAACCACATAGTCATCACCAGCATCCTTAGCGATTTCATCGGTATCTGGAAGACTGGCTAGACAGATGGAACACCAAGAAGCCCAGAATTTGAGATAAACTTTCTTGTCCTTGTAGTCAGATAAACGATAGGTCTTGCCATCTACACCTGTCAGTTCAAAATCAGCGACTTCCTGACCCTTAGTGGCAGTTTGTGAACTAACTTGTTCTGTTTTGGTTTGCTCCTTCATAGTAGACTCGTCTGCCATATTTTCAGCCGAACAGGCTGCCAAGCAACAGATTGAGCCTACCCCAAGGAGACATGTTTGCCATTTTTTCATTTCTTTTTCCTCTCTATTCAAATAATGTAGTCAAAATGGAAGCATTTCCCAAAAGCACCAAGATTCCCATCACGATAATGAGGAAACCACCCACTTTTTTGAGGATTCCGAGGTAGGGATGCAGTTTTCGGAAATGTTTCAAAACATAGCTGGAGGCGAGAGCTAGGACTAAAAATGGTAGCGCCAATCCCAGCGTGTAAACCAACATGAGACCAGCTCCCTGCCAAGCTCCTGAACCACCTGAAGCCGCCAAGGCCAAAACAGACCCCAGAACCGGCCCCACACATGGCGTCCAAGCAAAACTAAAGGTCAACCCCAGTAAAAATGCCTGACTATAGCCGTTACCCTTTTGCCCCTGTCTCTTTAATTGTAGCCTTCTTTCCTTGTAGAGTCCCTGCAAATGTAAAACATCCATCTGGTGCAAGCCCAAGAGAATGATAATCGCACCCGTCACATACTGAAACCAAGAAGCATACAGCAAATTGCCTAAAAAACCAGCTCCATAGCCCAGTAAGATAAAAACAAAGGAAATCCCCGCTATAAAGGCCAAAGTTCGCAATAAACTAACAAGTGAGATTGAAAATTTTCCACTAGAAGCCTGAGCATCATTCTTATCATCCAACAAGACCCCCGCATAGACTGGCAACAAGGGTAAAATACAAGGAGAAAAGAAGGAAAGAATTCCAGCAAGAAAAACACTGATAAAAAAGATTACATTGTCCATTGCCTTCCTCCATTCTTTGATTTGATAGGTCTATTATATCCCCAAAACTCCAGAAAAAACAGGGACAATGATAGGCAAAAATAGGAATTTAATCAGTTTATTTAGAAATCTGGCACAAAAAAAGCCAGACAAGGTCTGACTTTGGTAGCTACAGAAAAGAAAATCACCTGTCTTCCCTGCTTATCTGGTAATAAATAAGGTCCGCAACGTAATCTTTTCTCTCCACACCATTGGCAATAGTTTTTAGATAGGACATTCCAGCCTTCTCCATCACACGACCTGAAGCTGGGTTAAGACTGGCGTAACGAGCTCTGACTTTTTGAAAGCCTGCTTGAGTAAAACAGAAGTCTAGCACAGCTTTCAAGGCCTCCGTCATCATACCTCGGCCCCAAAAGTTTTTTCCTAAAACATACCCAATTTCACAACTTAAATCTTCCTCGTGCATTTCAATGATGCTGATATCTCCTATCACATGCTCTGGGTTCTCTTTGAGACAAATGGCCCATTTGTAATAGTTGGGATTAGTATAGGATGCAACCCAATTTCGAATCGAGTTCCGAGTCACCTCAACATCAGGATGAGCATCCCAGGTGACATAGGTCAGATTCTCAGCAGACGAGGCCCAATTTTGAAACATGGCTTCCGCATCACTCTCCACAAATCTTCTCAAGATCAAACGTTCTGTCTGTAACATTTGCGTACCGATTGCTTTCATAATGTTACCTCGCTTTCTAAGCTTAAGGCTCAAGCTAAAAAGGTCCCCCGGATCTTCCTCGCTTTCTCATTTCCAGGCTCAGGGTAAAAAGACTATACTCAGTAATAGCTAGGAAACAAGTGTTTTACCTAATCCCTTGACGCAGTCGCTGTCTGGTTTGAAATGCGCTTTACCAAGCTTTTTCAAACCTAGTCATCGTTGCGGGGGTGAGACAACGAAATCGAACTCTTCGAGTTACCGATTTCTGTCTCACTCCCAAAAGTCATCAAATACGGTGATTGGTAGGTGGCGTTTGTGTTGGCCTTTGTGCCACCAGTTTTCGATAGTTGCTTGGGCTTCTGGACTGATGGTTTTGCCTTCAAGGTAGTCGTCAATTTCATTGTAAGTGACTCCCAAGGCTACTTCGTCTGCAAGTCCAGGTTTGTCTTCTTCCAAATCTGCTGTTGGGATTTTTTCATAAAGGGCTGGGTCTGCACCAAGTTCCTTCAAGAGTTGTTTTCCTTGGCGTTTATTGAGGCGGTAAAGAGGGAGAATATCTGCACCACCGTCACCAAACTTGGTAAAAAAGCCTGTGATATTTTCCGCAGCATGGTCTGTTCCAATGACGGCTCCGCTATGGGAACCCGCAAGAGCATATTGGGCAATCATACGACTACGAGCCTTAATATTGCCCTTGTTAAAGTCTGAAACAGGACTTCCTGTCGCTTCGACTGCTGCTGTCATAGCATCAGCTGATTCCTTGATATTCACAACCAAGCTGACATCTGGCTGGATGAAAGCAAGAGCTTTTTGAGCATCTGCTTCATCAGCTTGCACGCCGTATGGCAGGCGGACAGCGATAAATTGGTAGCTGTCATCTCCTGTCTCTGCTCGCATTTCTTCCATCGCTAATTGCGCCAAACGCCCTGCCAAGGTTGAGTCCTGACCCCCAGAAATCCCTAGTACAAAGGTTTTAAGGAAGGGGTGTTTTTTCAAGTATCTCTTTAAGAAATCAATCGAACGACGAATTTCTTCCTGGGCGTCAATCACTGGCTTGACACCTAGTTGCTGGATAATGGTCTCTTGCAAACTCATTCTTCTTCTCCTTCACCAAGAGCTTCCTTACGCATCTTATCAATCAAGTCCATTTTGTCCTGCCAAATATCACGCGCCAAGTCTACCGGGTAATGTTGCGGATTGAGTACCCGTTTATACTCATCCCAAAGCTTGTCAAATTCTTTGCGAGCATAGGCTTGAATCTCAGTCAAACTAGGCAAGTTGTAAACTAATGTTCCTGCTTTGAAAATATCCACCAAGAGAGGAACCGCATCAAAATTTCGAACGGTCTTTTTGATGTAGGTATAAGTTGGATGGAACATTTTGATTTCTGTCATGCTGGCAACATCCACACCGTCATAGGTGATGTAGTCACCTTCTGACTTGCCTTTTTCACGACTAGTAATGCGCCATACCTGCTTCTTACCTGGGGTCGATACTTTTTCAGCATTGCTTGAAAGCTTGATGGTATTGCGCATCTTACCAGTTTCATCTTCGATAGCTACAATCTTATAAACCGCTCCAAGGGCTGGCTGGTCATAGGCCGTAATCAGCTTGGTACCCACCCCCCAAACGTCAATCTTAGCGTGTTGCATTTTGAGGTTAAGAATGGTATTTTCATCGAGGTCATTGGAAGCGTAAATTTTGGCATCTGGATATCCAGCCTCATCTAACTGTTGGCGAACTTTCTTGGAAATATAGGCTATATCCCCTGAGTCGATACGAACGCCTTTAAAATTAATCTTGTCTCCCAGTTCACGAGCTACCTGAATAGCAGCTGGCACACCGATGCGAAGCGTATCATATGTATCTACTAGAAAGACACAGTCACGATGGGTTGAAGCATAGGCCTTGAAGGCCTTATAGTCGTTTCCATAAACCTGTACCAAGGCATGAGCATGAGTACCCAAAACAGGAATGCCAAAGAGCTTCCCTGCTCGCACATTGCTAGTTCCATTGGCTCCACCAATCACGGCTGCGCGTGTTCCCCAGATAGCCGCATCCATTTCTTGCGCACGACGTGTCCCGAATTCCATCAAGGGTTCATCTTCGATAACCGAACGAATACGTGCTGCCTTGGTCGCTATCAAGGTTTGAAAGTTAACGATGTTTAAGAGAGCCGTTTCGACCAACTGGCATTGGGCTAGAGGGCCTTCAACTTGAACAATTGGCTCATTAGCAAAAACCAAGTCCCCTTCTTGGGCAGAACGAACCGTCAACTCCAACTTAAGATTTCGTAGGTAATCCAAGAATTCTCCATGATACCCAAGCGTCTCCAAGTAGTCAATATCGCTATCTGAAAAGCGCAAGTCTTTAAGATAATGTACAATTCTTTCCAAACCAGCAAAAACTGCATAACCGTTCTGAAAAGGTTGCTGACGGAAATAGACCTCAAAAACCGCCTTCTTATTGTGAATTCCTTGATCAAAGTAAACTTGCATCATGTTAATCTGGTACAAGTCCGTGTGCAATGTCAAACTATCATCTGGATACATCTATTTTCCTTCTTCCTACTTTACAAAGGTATGAACGTATTCTACCACTTTCACACCGTCCGATAAATTAGTACTATTATAACACATTTTACCAAGATTGATAAAAAGCTAACAAGCTATTCTCCATTCTCCAGTTCATCCATATCTTGCTCAAACTTTTTTTGAGCCCATTCGCCATAACTTTTAAGGCCGAGATTGCCGATAAAAACCCAAGGAAGGTAGATTAGATAAGTAATGGCCCAAGCAGACAAATATTTAACGTTCAAAGGATTGTGCTGGTAAATTTCTATGTTGAATTGATAATTCTGCAACATCAAAAGAGTCGTAATAGCGAGAGTTACCAGCAAACACCCTATAATTGTAAAATGAAAACGACTATAGTAGGTCACTCCAAGTTGTCGTGCACGATTGAAAAAGAAGAAAATTCCTAAAAGAAGGGTAACCAGAAGAATATTAGGATTAAAAAGAGCAGGTGCTAATACAGCCACCAGATAGCTTAGCAGAATGAGCCCGATAAACACATTAAAAGACTCTGTCCCAGCTTTGTTAATCAGTTGTTCTTCTCTTTCGTCTAATAATTGATAATAAAAAAATCTATTTTTCATCTTCTTCCTCCCAAAATAATTGATCTAAAGTTTTGCCTAAGCATCTGCAAATGGACTGGCAAAGGGAGAGGCTAGGATTGTATTTCCCAGCTTCAATCAAGCCTATAGTCTGCCTAGTAACACCCACAGCTTCTGCCAAATCACCCTGTGTCATATCAAGCTCCACACGAGCTAGTTTTAACTTTAAATTTTTAGCCACTTGTTTCCTCCTTCAATATTTTAAAAAGTTGCGCTTCTTTTAAAAACATTATACCATATATCTAACTTAATGCAATATATAAATGTCATTTTGTAAGATTTTGTTAACGAAAAACTCTCTATCATCTTACATGATAAAGAGTATTCGTTCTTTTTTGATACTTAGCTAAGTTCCTCTCCAAAAGAAAGAAGTCTAGATCACAAATCCTTTTGGTAATAAAATCTTTGCCCTGTATAGGGGTAGTCTTGCAAGGTAAAGACTTCCTTGTAGCCATGCCTTTTATAAAAATCTGGTGCTTGAAACTGGTAAGTATTCACGAAAGAAAAACGACAGTTTCGATTCTTGGCTTCATTTTCAGCTCGCTGCAATAGTTTTGAACCAATTCCTTGTCCCCTCAATTCCTCTCTCACAAACAAATATTCGATTTCCAACCAATTTCCGAAAGTCTCTGCTACTAAGCCTGCCATGAGATTGCCCTTTTCGTCTTCGACATAAAGGTTCAGTGGCTCGCTTTCAGCCTCTTCTCTTTTAGAACGATTATAAGCACGAATCAAATCTCCTATTTCTTGCGCTTTATTCGACTCCTTATTTTCCAATCTAACGTGCATCCAAACCTCCTAATAAACTACTACAGCTTGATTATAGTCTTATTTCGATGGACTGTCAAACTAGAAAAACTCACCAAACAGAGTTGATGAGTTCATGATTTATTTTCTAAATTTCCACTGACTATAAATCCCAAAAACAAGGATCCAGATAGCAGAACCAACTGCCCCCATGAAAGTAGACTCTTGCAAAAAGAGAGTCACAAAAACAAAGACAAAAAAGAGAATGGTTAGGGGATTAAGCAAGCGATACTGAGGCATAAGGTAGCCATCAGCCATGAAGTCTTGTGACTTGCGGTATTTGAGATGGGCCACCATAATCAAGATATAAATCGCGATGTAAACACCTGATGAGGATGCGGTGATCAAAGCAAAGGCATCTGAAACACCTGGTAGCACGTTGATAAAGGCAGCGAGAGCAATCAAGATCGCTGAGGCGATGATGGCATTTTGTGGAACATTGTGGCGAGAAAGGGTATCGACCTTAATGGCCTTTAAGAAACGATTGGGCGAATCATGGGCAATCTGATATAAGTGTCTCCCTGTTGAGTAGAGAGTTGAGTTAAGAGCAGACGCTGCTGAGGTCAATACAACAAAGTTGATTAGAGCCGCTGCCCACTTGATCCCCGCCAGTTCAAAGACCGTTACAAATGGAGAATCTGAAGAATTAAGATAAGACCAAGGAATAATGGCCATAATCGCAATGAGAGCTCCCCCGTAGAAGAAGATAATTCTGAGAGGAATCTCCTTAACAGCTTTAGGCAAGACCTGACGAGGGTTCTTTGTTTCAGAAGTTGTCACCCCGATAAACTCAATCATCAGATAGGCAAAAAATACCATTTGAAAGGCCATGACAAAGTTCATAACTCCGTTTGGAAAAAGAGAGAACTGGTCGCTGATATTTGCCAAACTTGCAACACCGTGTGGTGTCTTAAAGCCTGTCAAAACCATAAAGAATCCTGTTGCAATCATGGCTAAAATCGCCACAATCTTGACCATAGCAAACCAAAACTCGACTTCGCCAAAGAGCTTAACTGCAATTAGATTGACCAAAGCCAAAATCGTTAAAAAGACAAGCTGAATCATCCAGCTAGGCCAGGTGGGAAACCAGAAGCGAACATAATCTGAGATGGCAGTGATTTCTGCCATACCGATAAAGACAACTGACAACCAATAAGACCAAACTGAGAAATATCCCCAACCTTTCCCCAAATGACGGGTGATAAAGTTGATAAAGGTATGTTGTTCTGGATCCTGATACAGCATCTCCCCAACAGCCCTCATCATCAAAAACATAAAGGCTCCTGTGATCATATAAATCAGGATGATAGAAGGTCCTGTAAGGCTGATAGAGCGTCCAGCACCTAGGAAAAGTCCGGTTCCGATTGTTCCCGCAATAGCCATCACCTGCACATGGCGATTGGTTAAACCACGCTCCATTTTATTTTTCTTCTTATTTTCACTCATATAGTCTCCTTTTTATCCAAAAACCAAAAAGGAGTTGAGCAAGGCAAAACCTTCACTACTCCTTTTTCATCCTATTTAGGCTGTTTTTTCAACCTTTAAGATTTTGACATCATAGCTACCAACTGGTGTTTCAATCGTTGCAGTATCACCAGTCTTCTTGCCAATCAAAGCACGGCCAATCGGACTTTCATTTGATACTTTACCAGCAAAAGCATCTGCACCAGCAGAACCGACGATGATGTAGACCTCTTCTTCGTCTTCACCGACTTCTTGAATTGTTACTGTCTTACCGATTGCTACCTCATCTTGGGCAACTGCATCGCTATTAACAATTTCAGCATAGCGAATTTTTGTTTCTAGACTTGAAATTTGACCTTCAACAAAAGCTTGTTCATCTTTCGCTGCTTCATACTCACTATTTTCTGAAAGGTCTCCATAGGAACGAGCAATCTTGATACGCTCTACGACTTCAGGACGTCGAACGAGTTTCAACTCCTCTAATTCTTTTTCTAGTTTTTCCTTTTCTTCAAGGGTCATTGGGTAAGTTTTTTCTGCCATTTTTTTAACTTTCTTTTCTATTTACTTTTTTAAAACAAAATTATGTGGAAAACCACATAATTTTAGTTTGAACTACTTGCTTGAGGTAACTTGCTATTGATATGCTCTGCAACGTTTTGATCATGTTCTTCTTTTGTTGTTGCAAAGTATACTTTACCATCTTCTACATTGGCCACAAAGTACAAGTACTCACTCTTTGTCTGGTTTACACTTGCTTCAATCGCATCCGAACTTGGGCTATCAACCGGTCCAGGCATGAGGCCAAGGTGCGTGTAAACATTGTATGGTGAATCAATTGTTGTATCAATTCCAGCGTCATCTGCTAAACTAATCTTTTGACCAAGTTTTCCTTGAGCATATAGGATAGCGATGTTACTTTGAAGTGGCATACCGGCATTCAAGCGGTTATAGAAGACACCTGCGATTTTCTTGCGGTCTTCGGTCTTAGCTCCTTCTTTTTCGACAAGAGAAGCAATGCTGAGCAATTCATTAACTGTCAGATTCTTTTCTTTGATCGTAGCGTAATATGGTGACATAGCCTTATCCATAGCAGCCACCATCTCATCAATCAAACTTTCAACAGTTGTACTGTCTTTGATTGTATAGGTCGCTGGGAAAAGGTAGCCTTCAAGACGATAACGAACGCCACTGTCTTTTGTTGGAAGACTTCCAAGTAGGTTTGGATACTTGGCTACTAATTGTGAGATAAAGGTCTCATCTTGAGCTTTTGCCAAGAAAGCATCCGCAGTAAGAGGTTCTTTAAATTCACCTTGAAGTTGTCCTACTGTTTGAGCGATTTGCTCTAATGTATAGCCTTCTGGAATTGTCAAGTTTGCAAGAACAGGTGCCTGAGCTTCAGGAGTCCCACCTTTTTCCAATTCTTGAATCAACTCATCCGTACTCATACTCTTCTTCAAGTTGTAATAACCTGACTTCAAGTTGGCATGACTATAGTATTTAGCATAAAGGCTAAAGATAAGTCCATGTTTAACCAAACCAGATTTTTCCAAGGTGCTTCCAATTTCTTGAACGTTTGCTCCGTCTGGGATTTGAACCGTTACGTAATCCTTAGAGCTCGCATCAACAGGTTTCAAAGAATCTTGAACGTAACCATAACCAAAGTAACCACCAACTACAACGAGTACTAGGAGAACTAGAACTGTTACTAGGCAACCTTTAGCTTTTGATTTTTTCTTTTTCTTAGTTGATGTTGCACCTTGACGACGACTACGACGTGGAGCATCAGCTAATCCACTGCTAGATTCTGTAGAAACAGGCTCTACTCTTTCAGGCATTCCTGGGGTGATTTCCTCTTTCTTATCTTCTGTTTTATAGGTTACGGCTACCTTAGTCGGAGTATCGTTAAATTCTTTTTCTTCAGGTTTAAGCTCAACTGGTTCTACCTTAGGTTGAACGGGTTCCACTACAGGTTCTTCAGCCAGATGAATCGGCTCTACTAGAGGTTCTTCAGATTCTACAACTTCAATTTTATCAATGATTGGCTGTCTAATCTCTTTCTCTTCTTGGTCATCCGTTTCATCAGTTCTAGCACTTGAAAGTGGAGGAACACTTGGTGCATTCTTTAGAATTTTATCGACAACAGACAGGGAATCAGCCATCAACTCTTCTGTTGATGTTTCTGGTTCAAGATCTGAAGGAGTTGCTGAACTAGCTGGAGATGATGAAGCCGTCAGATTTGGAATCTCTACTTCTTTCTCTCTTCTATCTTGTTCTTTTACTCTTTCTAAATCACGTAGAATCTGCTCTTTAAAGCTTAATTTTTCTTCTTCTCTTGATTTTTCAGTCAAAAGCATTACCTCCTTGTTGACAATCCCTAATATTATATCTTAAAAGTTGCAGAAAAGCAACCAACTAGGGCATTCCCTAGCTAGTTTTCTTTATTTTCAGGCTGCCAGACCATATCATACCATGTTTCCCCAGCAAAGCTTGACTGAGATATTCCTTCATTAACAAAGCCATGTTTTTCATAATAGGCGATAAGGTAGTCATGACATGTCAAGTTAATGCCCTCTCGTTCATGTTCTAAAGCGACTTCTTTCAGAGCCTTTAATAGTCTTTTCCCCACTCCCAAAGCTTGTGCTTCCTTGGCAATAGATAGGCAAGTCACAGAAATATAACCTCCAGGTTGATGGCTATAGTCTTTTATTTCTTCTGTAAAGGACTGATCTTGGAGATGGCGGTGCGGGACGACTGGACCTTCGATATAACCAAGAATATGCCCCCCTTTTTCAGCTACCAGAAAACTGGTCTGAATCTCCTGCAAATGCGCTTCAAAGACCGAACGAGGAATGGCTTCTTCAAGGGAAAAATTCTCTAGCTCTATCTCTATAATCCGATCTAAATCCGAAAATCTTGCTTGTCTGATTTTCATTTTTCCTCCTGATAAAAGGGATTTGCCCAAATCAGATACCATTCAGAACCACTGCCATAATGACTTTCTGTAATTTCTTCTTCAACAAAGCCATTCATTTCAAAATATGATAGTAGTTCATCAGGACTCTGCAAAAGAATACCTTGGTGATTTAGTTCGACTGTCACCTGTTTCAAGGCTGCAAGAAGAAGAGTTCCCAGTCCCTGTCCCCAATGGTCAGGATGAATAGTCAATGATTTTATTTCTATCCATTTGGGATGAGACTGAACTTCTCCTAAAATATAGCCCACCAGCTGATTTTCATCCCTAGCTACAAGAAAGGTACCCACAGACTTGCGGATACACTCTTCTAAGGATTGTCGACTCACTGCCTCTTCTGATGAAAAATTAGCTTCTTCAATCGCCAACATTTCATCTAGATCTGATAGGGTAGCTTGCCTTATAGTGATTGGAATTTCCATCTGTTTTCCTTATTGGACGTTGCTTGTCAAGTTAGACAAGAGACGTTCAAATGAATATTCATAGGTTTGGATGTCTCCAGCACCCATAAAGACATAAACAGCATTGTCATGGTCTAGGAGTGGAGAAACATTTTCAACAGTGATAACCTGGTGTTTCTTGTTAATTTTATTGGCTAAGTCTTCTACTTTGACATCACCATGGTCCACCTCACGAGCTGATCCATAGATTTGCGCTAGGTAGACGGCGTCTGCTTGATTCAATGCATGTGCAAATTCGTCCAACAAGGCAATGGTTCTTGTAAAGGTATGCGGTTGGAAGATTGCCACGATTTCCTTGCTTGGGTATTTTTGACGAGCTGCATCTAAGGTCGCAATGATTTCTGTTGGATGGTGGGCAAAGTCATCAATGATCACTGTATCATTGACGATTTTCTCAGTGAAACGACGCTTAACACCTGCAAAAGTTTTCAAGTGTTCACGCACTAAGTTCAAATCAAAACCTGCTGTGTAAAGCAATCCGATAACAGCTGTCGCATTCATGATATTGTGACGACCAAAGGTTGGAATGTGGAATTGACCCAATTCTTGACCACGGAAGTGAACGGTGAATGTTGATCCAGTCGTAGAACGAAGGAGATCACTAGCTACAAAGTCATTGTCCTCAGCTTCAAATCCATAGTAATAGATTGGCGCATTGGCTGTGATCTTACGCAACTCAGGATCTTCACCGTATACAAACAAACCTTTGGTAATTTGTTTGGCATAGTCGTTAAAGGCATTGAAAACATCCTCTAGACTTGTAAAGTAGTCTGGATGGTCAAAGTCAATGTTGGTGATGATAGAGTATTCTGGGTGGTAAGGCATGAAATGGCGCTCATATTCGTCTGATTCAAAGACAAAATATTTGGCATTGGCTGAACCACGACCTGTCCCGTCACCGATCAAGAAGCTGGTGTCTGTGATATGAGACAAGACGTGAGACAGCATACCTGTTGTTGAAGTTTTGCCATGAGCTCCTGCCACTCCCATGCTGACAAAGTCGCGCATAAAGCTACCTAGGAATTCGTGGTAACGTTTGTAGCTGATACCATTTTGATCTGCATAGGCTATTTCAACGTTGTTATCTGGACGGAAGGCATTCCCAGCGATAATCTCCACATCACCTTGTAGGTTCTTTTCATCAAAAGGAAGAATGGCAATCCCTGCCTGCTCTAGACCACGTTGAGTAAAGTAGTATTTTTCAACGTCTGAACCTTGAACCTTGTGTCCCATTTGGTGCAACATCAAGGCTAGGGCACTCATCCCTGATCCCTTGATTCCAATAAAATGATATGCTTTTGACATGCTTTTCTCCCCTACTCAGTAATTCTTGTCAGATTCAACTCTTGGGCAACCTGACGTTCCTGTTCTGTTTGCTTATTCTTTTTATTATAGATTTGACTCTTCTTTAGAAAATCGTAGTTGTTCTTTTTAGCTTTTTCCGTTTGGTTTTTCGGAGTTGGATTCGCCACTTGGCCAACCTCCTCAGCTAAGATATAGTGAGACTGGCTCAAGTTTTTGCTAAATTTGGCAAACTCACCAGGATTTTCCTTTTGAAATGGTGCTGTTGGTTGGTTTCCTTGACGAACAAGTGTTGAACCATTGTGTCGTCTGGTATGACTAACATCCTGAGTCAAATACTTGGCTGAACGTTTCTTCTTCAAGTCCGCACGCGCCTCTTCTCGAGCCAACTCTGCATAAGTCTTTTCAACTTTTTTAGGTTCTGGACTTGGCTTTGACTCCTTGTTAATCACTGGAGAAACTACGGTTTCTTCCTCATTGATAGGAGACCATTCCAAATAGTTCTTATCGCGGTAATCACCTTTGATATTGCTAATAAAGTCTGACTCATCGTATAAGTCCATGACTGGCATTTTGGTCAGCATGATCTCATCATCTGACACCAATGGAAATCTATCCTGTTTCATTTTGTATTTCCTTTCAACACTTCATTATAGCGTATTGTCTTGATTTTTCAAGTGCTGGCTTCAGAAATTCCCAAAATTTCACGAATTTCTGCCAGACTGAGACTCGCACGCGACTCCGTACCATCTAAAACTTGGGAAACCAAATGTTTCTTTTGTTCTTGAAGTTCTTGGATTTTTTCTTCAATGGTTCCTTTGGTAATCAAACGATAGACCTCGACCATCTGCTCCTGCCCCATGCGGTGGGCTCGTCCGATAGCCTGGGCTTCGACAGCGGGATTCCACCAAAGGTCAACTAAAATGACCGTATCAGCTCCCGTTAGATTGAGACCAACACCACCCGCCTTAAGGGAGATGAGAAAGGCATCTCTTTCCCCTTGGTTAAAGGCCTTAGTCATCTCCTGTCTGTCATGAGCAGGAGTTGAACCTGTGATTTTGAAGGAGGTCAAGCCCAAGTCTGGGAGTTCTTTCTCGATTTTTTCCAACATTCCTTTGAACTGGGAGAAAATCAAGACCCGATGCCCACCATCAGCCACTTGTAGCAATAAATCTCGGAGACTATCGAGTTTACCACTGGCTCCCTGGTAATCGTCCATGAAGAGGGCAGGCGTATCGCAGATCTGGCGCAATCGCATGAGACCAGATAAGATTTCTACCCGACTTCTCTGGAATTCTTGATCTGTCACTTGCGCTAGGCGGTCTCGCATCTGTTGCAACTGGGCGAGATAGATGGCCTTCTGCTGGTCTTCCAGTTCATTTTTATAGACGACTTCGATTAGGTCAGGTAGTTCTGTAAGGACTTCTTCTTTCTTACGCCTCATGACGAAAGGCTTGATAAACTGCGCGACTCGGTCAGCCGGTAATTTCATAAACTCCTTTTTACTTGGTAAGAGCCCCGGAAGGACAATTTGAAAGATAGACCACAACTCTCCTAAATGGTTTTCGATAGGCGTACCTGACAAAGCAAAAACTGCTGGCACCACAAACTGGCGCAAACTCTGAGCAATCTTGGTCTGGGCATTTTTCATGACCTGGGCTTCATCTAAGAAGAGAAAATCAAAAGCCATCTCTTGATAAAGCTCGCTGTCTTGACGAAAGGTGGCATAGCTAGTCACATAGATTTGGTGATTTTCAGAAAGAATTGCTTCTCGATTCGCTTTCAAACCATGAACGACAGCCAAATCCAATTGTGGGGCAAATTTCCTGAATTCATCTGCCCAATTATAGATCAAACCTGACGGAGCCAAAATCAAGACCCGACTATCTTCTGTCACCTGACTGGTCAAAAAAGCAATAGTTTGCAGTGTTTTTCCCAGTCCCATATCATCGGCTAGGATGCCACCAAAGCCATAGTGATGAAGCATCTGGAGCCAACGGACACCCTTTTCCTGATAGTCTCTCAAACTCGCCTGCACCCGTATATCTCCCAAAGGAAAGTCCTCTGGATGGGTCAAATCATGAGCTAAATGCTGAAATTCTTCCGAGAAGGAGATCCTGTCTCGACCTTCAAACAACTGAGACAAACTGTAAGCTAGGGATTTCCGAGCCTGAAAAGAACCATCTTTTAGCTCAACCCCCAGTTCCTGCAAATTTTGACGAATCTGCTTGGTTTCCTCATCAAAAAAGTACACTTGGTCAGAAGAACTGATATAGAAATCCTGATTGCTGGTCAGGGCTTTAAGAGCTTGATCAATCTCTTCTTGGGCAATCCCTTGGAAATCAAACTGAATCTCCAACAGTCCTCCCTTGGACTCAATCTGAACCTGAGGAGCTTGGACACTGTAGAGCTGATTCATCTCATCAGACAAGAAAACCTGACCCAACTTCTCAAAAGCTGGAATCGTATGGTGAAAGAAAGAATAAACTGCCTCTGGCTTCAAAGCCTGTCTCCAAGACTGAAAATCAGCCTCAAAACCAGCCCCTAAACAGACTTGAAATAGTTGGTTTTCCAAGACAGCATCACTTGAAAAAGGTAATTGTTCCAGCTGTTGACGACTAGTCACCTTAACATCTCCATAGTCAAATTGGATATCCAAACGGATGCTGCCGTCATCCTCCCTATCAAAGTAAAAGATTGGTGAAAAGGGTCTGATTTGCAAGCGCTCAGGAGCAGAAACTATACCCAGCTGTCCAAATAAAGGAAGACAGGCGGCCAGACGATCACGATCACTGTTGTCAAACTGGAGGCATTTTCTCCCTCTTTCCTCCTGAGGGAGATCCTTTATTTCCTTTAGGAGGCTGATTTGTTTAGGATTTAAGAGATAAAGATTCCCCTTACGAAAGAGAACCGCTCCCCCATAGAATACGTTAACTCGGTCAGTCTCAGAAATTTCCATCTCAAAATAATCGGGATACTCCTGCACGGAAAAAGAGAAAATCTCTGCATCTGGATCTAAATCATGAAAGAGAAGATTTTCATAACTAGTAATCTGATGTTCGAAATGAAAATCTTCCAAGTTCATCAGCAACTCCACTCCCTGCTCAAAAAAGGTCAGAGGGAAAAAGAGGTGACGACCTTGATTGGGGAAAAAGAGGTCTTGACTCAGTCCCTCCTCAATTAAGCCACATAAAAAAGTAAGAACTTCTTGACTAGCTGTATCAAAAGCATCCCAAGACAAGTCATTTTCATAGTGCTTCCCAATCATATATGGCTTTCGATGGACTAAGACCTTCAAAAAGAGAGGGATGTCACGAATGACATAATATTTTTGACTATCAACTAAACCGATTCGGAGAGTCCAAAGGAGGCGATTGGTTCCAGCTTCTACCTGGCCTTGAGACGACAAAGTGTAGATTTTCTCTCTCTTCTGAGGTTGGATACACTCCAAAAAACTACCGCCAAAACTAACCTTGGTTTCGACCTCTTCTTGCTCTTCATGTCCTTTTTCTAAGGCTTGTAAAATCACCTGGCCTTCTTCATCATTCTTCAGATAATGCTCGAGCGCTGCGAGGTGAACACAGTAACTTCTTTTTTGGAAAAAATCGCAAGCACAAAAAACCAGATCATCCTCTAAACTGTAGCGCAAGTCTTCTCCCGCCACACGAGTATAGAGGCGATTCCCTTTTTCCTTGATTATCTCAATGTTGCCTGTTTCATAGAGTGCAACACCCTCCATGCGCAACTTCCCTGGAATCAATTTAGCCATAGTTACCCCTTTATCTTATCTTTTCATTATACCACATTTTCCCCTACGAAAATAGCCTTCTAGGAAGACTTTTCTCCTAGAAGGCTCGATTTTTAAAGTGTAGCAAAAGTGGTCACGATGCGTTGGCAAACCTCTTCCAGTACTGACTTCGGCATAGCCACATTGAGGCGGGCATGAAGAGTTCCCTCCTCTCCAAAGTCCAAACCTCGATTCAAGATAACCTTGGCTTCATTCTTCAAAAGCTCTTGCAAGCGGTCATCCGTTAGGTCATAGGCTGAAAAATCAAGCCAGATCAAGTAGGTACCTTGCGGTTTCATGACCTTAATCTTGGTTTCGTTGCCCAAAAAATCCACTACATAGTTAATGTGGTCCTCGATGACTTCTTTTAAGTCTCCTAACCAGTCCTTACCATAACGGTAGGCAGCTTCTGTCGCCAAATACCCCAAGCCTGAGATTTCATGTTGGTTATTGGCCAACTGGCGTTTTTGGAAAGCCACACGAAGCTTTGGATTTTCAATAACTGCATAGGAATTCTTGGTCCCAGCAATATTAAATGTTTTAGTGGCACTACTCAAGATAAGGGCAAAGTCTTTAAAGGCGGGATCAATGGTGTTAAAAGACTGGTGTTTATGACCAAAGAGGGCCAAATCTTGGTGAATCTCATCTGAAATCAACAAAACACCATGTTTTTGGCAGAGATACCCAATCTTTTCTAACACTTCCTTTTCCCAAACACGTCCACCAGGATTGTGAGGATTGCAAAGGATATAGAGTTTGACATCCTCTCCCACCAATTCCTTCTCCAACTGGTCAAAGTCAATCTCAAACAGCCCGTCCTTTTCCACCAAAGAATTGGTAATCAATCTGCGATTGTTGAGTTTGACACTGCGTGCAAAAGGTGGATAGACCGGTGTGTTAATCAGAACAGCCTCTCCTTCTTTTGTAAAGGCTTGAATAGCTGTTGAAATAGCTGGTACCACTCCCTCTATAAAGACGAGGGCATCCTTGTCAAAGCGATAGCCGTGTTGACTGGCTTCCCAGTCCTGAACCGACTCAATCAAATCATCACTAGCATAAGTATAGCCATAGACCAACTGATCTGCGTAGGCTTGTACAGCTTGTCGAACCTCAGGCAAAACCACAAAGTCCATATCTGCTATCCAGGCTGGTAGAACTTCTCGATCAGCTTCCGCTTCTTTCCATTTATAGGTATGGTGCCCAAAACGATTGGGCAGGCTTGTAAAATCATATTTTCCCATATCTATCTTATCCTTCCAAAGCTTGGCGCAAGTCCGCAATCAAATCTCTAGCATCTTCAATCCCAATGGATAAACGCAGGAGGTCATCTGTTAAGCCATAGGAATGGCGCACTTCTGCTGGAATATCCGCATGGGTTTGAGTTGTCGGATAGGTGATCAGACTCTCTACCCCACCCAAACTTTCCGCAAAAGAGAAGACCTTCAAGCTATTTAAAATATGAGGAATACGCTTTTCATTCACTACTTTAAAGGAAATCATGCCTCCACGTCCTGTATAGAGCACTTCCTTGACAGCAGGTGAATCCTTCAAAAAAGCAACCACTTCTTGGGCATTGGCTGTAGAACGTTCCATACGAAGAGGTAGAGTTTTAAGACCGCGAATCAACTGATAACTATCAAATGGTGACAAGACCGCACCTGTCGTATTCAAATTGTAGAAAAGTTGCTCATATAGTTCTAAACTATTAGTCACAACCACCCCAGCTAAGACATCATTGTGCCCTGCCAAGTACTTGGTTGCTGAATGAAGAACGATATCCGCACCATCTTCAATCGGTCGTTGGTAAATCGGGCTATAGAAGGTATTGTCCACCACAACTTTGGCACCCTTGGCATGAGCTAGTTTTGCTAGTTTTGCAATATCAAATTCCAACATCAAGGGATTGGTTGGCGTTTCGATATAGAGAACATCCACATCATTTTCCAGCTCAGCAATCAACTCTGCTTCAGTATTGGCATAGGTAAAATGGAACCGGCCTTCCTGCTCCACTTGGTTGAACCAACGGAAAGAGCCCCCATAAAGGTCTCGAACAGCCAATACTTTACTCCCTACTGGAAAGACACTAAAGGCCAGTACAATCGCAGCCATACCTGAGCTTGTCGCTAGGGCATAGTCTGCTGATTCGATTGCAGCCAAGACCTCCTCCGCCTTACTGCGAGTTGGGTTTTTAGTCCGAGTATAGTCAAATCCAGTAGACTGACCAAACTCTGGATGCTGATAAGTGGTTGAAAAATGCAGTGGCGTCACCAAGGCACCTGTAGCCTCATCTGACTTGATCCCAGCCTGGGCCAAAATTGTGTTGATGTGTAGTTCTTTGCTCATACAATACCTCCAAATCTATAGTAACTATTGTACCACTTATTTTCACTAACTCATTTTCTTGTTTTCAAGAGCTAGTTATAGTTTCAAACTATATAAAAACGATAGTTCCTTGAGAAACTATCGTTTTTCCTGTTGAATAGACTGGTTATTTAACGTGTTTTGCCAGTTCTTCTTGGGCTTTTTTATTTGATTCTTCTTTTTCTTTTAGCCATTTTTCTTTAGCTTTTTCATACTCATCAGCCGTTACAGTCTTATCTTGTAACTTGAGATACTTGTATGATTCGACACCCTTATTTCCAGCTTGTGAGAATGGTGATGAGAATGGAACTGTCTTTCTCAAGGTCGGTGTTCCACCCTGAGAAACGTTTGGAATAGCAAGGGCGCTATCAACGAGCCAAGCTTGAACTTCAGCATATTTTTCATAACGTTTTGCTGGTTCTTGCTCCTTGTTCGCTTCTTCTAGCATTTGAGTGTAAGTATCCAGACCAACTGCCTTAGCCTTGTCATTGACCTCACCTGGTTCTAGACCAATGTTTTGCAACATACCACCGTTATTGACATTTAAGATATCAAGATAACTTGATGGATCCAAGTAGTCCGCACTCCAACCGCCATTATAGATATCAAAGTCTTTTTGAGCTGCAGTTTGAGCGAGGTAGCTAGAGTTGTTAAACTCATCTGTTGATATCTGTTGGATATCGATAACCACATTCTCAGCTCCTAGAACAGATTCGATGGATTGTTTCAAAGAACTTGCTTCAAGTACACCTTTTTTAGCTGATTGGTCAACTGTTACATCCAAGTGGATTGGGAATTGCACACCCTTAGCTTCCAATTCTTTCTTAGCTTCCGCAAATTTAGCCTTAGCTTTATCAGGATTGTAGTATGGGTCTTGCGCGTCCGCAAAGTTGATTCCTTGCCATTCTTGGCCATAGTTGACCATCTTTTCTGAAACAACATCGCCAAAGTCTTTTCCGTTGATACTTACAAATGTTGGAGGTACAACCAAGTTACGAATAATCTTTGTTGCTCCGTCCTCCCCTTGAGATTGTGCTCCATAGGCTGTACGGTTATAAGCATAGTTGAAGGCTTGACGGAAGTTTTTATTCAGAACTGCTTCTTGGGTTGATTTCTTTTCAATATCTGAGGATTTAGACGTGAAGTTATAAGATTTTCTGTCCAAGTTGAAGTTCAAGTAATAAGAAGTTGCGTTTTGCATACTATAGATGATGTTATCCTTGTTCTTCTCTTTAATGCCTTCAAAGCTTGAGCTATTTGGATAGAGAAGCGCGTAGCTGTATACTCCTTCTACGAAGTTACGAGCTAGGGCATCTTGGTCACTACCATCATAGTAAGTCAATTTCACATCGTCCACAAAGACATTTTTAGCATCCCAGTAATTTGGATTTTTCTTGTATTCGATAACAGATTTTGAAACAAAAGATTTCATCAAGAAAGGTCCACTATACAAAATACTAGAAGGATCTACCTTACCAAAATCATCCCCTTTTGATTTTAGGAAGTCTGCATTGACAGGGAAGAGAATGGTTGAAGTTGTTTTAGAATTCCAATAAGGTTCTGGACGTGTCAAAGTATACTGAACTGTTTGGTCGTCAATCGCCTTAACACCGACAGTTGAAAAGTCAGTTGTTTTCCCGTTGATATAGTCATCCAAACCTGCTACAGAGTCTTGAACCAAGTACAAGGCTTCGGATTTTTTATCAGCAGCATATTTCAAACCTGTCACAAAGTCTTGGGCCGTTACAGGGGCATATTCTTCACCCTCATAAGTATACCATTTTGCATCCTTACGCAATTTGTAAGTATAGGTCAAACCGTCCTGAGAAACAGTCCAATCCTCTGCCAATGATGGAACATAGTTACCGTATTGGTCATTTTCCATCAACCCATCCACCAAATTGGTCACGATGTCGGTAGTTGTTGCACGGTTTTCTGCAAGATAGTTCAAACTAGATGGATCGCTCGAATAAACATAGTTATATGTTTTAGAAGCGCTACTTGAATTTCCACATGCGCTCAGTAAGATACCTGCGCTTAACACGACACTTGCAAGTGTCAGATACTTGGCCTTAGACTTTTTCATTTCCAGAACCTCCTGTTTAAAAGTTTTGTCTTATTATACAGCTTTAGTTTTATTTAGTCAAGCAATTTCTGAAGAAAAACTTAAAAAAGCATATTTTTTGCTCTTGATTTTAGAAAAAGTTCTCTTTTTTTAAGAAAAATGTAGTATAAAAACCTTTCTATTACAGAAAGGTTAAATTCATTACTTTTATTTATAAATATTTTTACGATATTTTCAATCGTGTACGTAGTCGGTCTGCTTGAGCTTTGCCAATTATCTTGTCTAAGAGTCGTGTCCGTAGGCTCATCAAACCATACAGACCTCCTCCAAGACCTCCGATGAGAGCCACATAAAGGAAACTCCAGAAACGTCCACTTGGTTGGAAGACAAAACCGAGCAGCCACTGCAAGAAGCCAACTAGGATAAACATGACAAGGGTCAAGATGGTGATCAAAATAGTCCGTTTCAAGATTATCTTTCGACGAGCACCCGTTACCTGGCAGATGTCTCGGTACATCAAGACATTTGGAATAATCAAGCCGATAGTCGTTGAAATCAAGGGACCGTAGCTGTGGAAAATAGCAATGGTTGGCAATTGCAAGACGATCTTAGCAATGGAACCATAGACAAAGTAAAGAACTGCCTTGCGGTTGTGGAACATGGCCTGAAGCATAGGAGACAAGACCATATACAAGCCTAGGATAGTAGACTGCAAAACTGCAAAGACAAATAAACCCATGGCCAGACTATCTGGCTTACCGTAAAAGACTGTATAAAGAGGCTCCCCTACCATGACCACTCCAACCGTTGCCGGCAGTAGAAATAAGAAGAGCATGGTGAGGCTATCTTGGACTAGGCGAGCCGCTGCCTGCAAGTCACCTTTTACATAGTTCTCCGTCAAAAGCGGCAAGCCAACACTCCCAATTGAAACTCCCACAGAGATTAAAATCATAGTAATTTTATTCGGATTGGCAGAGAAATAAGAAAACATGACAACCAAGTCTTCATTACTGTAGTTGGTAAACCACTTCATACTATTGATAAAGGTCATCTGGTCTAAAATCTGGAAGAGTTGAATGGCTGATCCTGTCAGGATAAAGGGAATGGCTTCCTTGATCGTATCGACTAAGAGTCGCTTACTATTGATTTTATCCCGTGTTTCAAAGACTCTTTTAAGCAAACCTTCTTGAGCAAGGAAGTAGATCAAAACTGCAAAACTTGCCACCATCCCCACAAAGGCTGCAAAGGTTGACTGAGTAACGGCTGATAAGTAGTCACCAGAACCCATCTTCATAATGAAGAAGGTTGCCATCAACATCCAGATAACACGGATCACCTGCTCGGCGATTTGACTCATAGCATAGGGTTTGAGGTTATTCATCCCTTGGAAGAAACCTCGGATGACACTCATAGATGGGAAAATCAAGACTGCCCAAGCTAAGCTCTGCATGATGGGAATCAGGTCTTTCCCCACACCTGACAAATCTGCTAACCAGGGAGAAAAGAGATACAAGACCAAGGCAAAGACTAAGCCCAAGCCCGTCATAAAGCTTAGAAAACTCCGAATCAAGGCAAAGCTATGCTCTTCTTCTCGCATGGTATTGTACTTAGCCACTTGTTTGGCGACCGCAACTGGGATACCCGCTGTCGAAATCAGCAAGAACCAGGCGTAAATATTGTAGCCCATAGTAAAGAGTCCATTTGCCTTGGCAGCATAGGTCCCCATCCAGATATACCAGGGAATAATGTAGATAGCACCAAGGAGGCGACTAATAAAGTTACTAGCTGTTAGCCAAGCAGTTCCTCGCAACATCTGGGCTTGCTGGTGATTGTTTTCGTTAGACATAGCTTCCTCATTCAATTTTGATAACTAGGAAAAGTTCCTTATCTTCCATTATAAACTTTTCCTTGTTACTTGTAAAATTTGGGCTTGAAGTTTATAATAGAAAGTATGATTAAGATTGAAACCGTATTAGGTATTTTAAAGAAAGATGGCCTTTTTCGCGAGATTATTGACCAAGGTCATTACCACTACAACTACAGTGAAGTTGTTTTTGATAGCATCAGTTATGACAGCCGAAAAATAAAAGAAGGGACTCTTTTTTTTGCAAAAGGTGCTGCCTTTAAAAAAGAATACCTCCTATCCGCTATAACGCAAGGATTAGCTTGGTATGTCGCAGAAAAGGACTACGAGGTCGGTATCCCTGTCATCGTTGTGAACGATATCAAGAAAGCCATGAGTTTGATTGCTATGGAATTTTACTGTAATCCACAAGAGAAACTCAAAATTCTCGCTTTCACAGGAACCAAAGGAAAGACAACAGCAGCTTACTTTGCTTACCACATCCTATCTCAACGCTACCCAACCGCGCTATTGTCCACTATGAATACAACTTTAGATGGCAAGACCTTCTTTAAATCTTCCTTCTCAACACCTGAAAATATCGATCTTTTTGACATGATGGCTCAGGCTGTTAAGAATGGTCGAACCCATCTTGTAATGGAAGTTTCTAGCCAAGCCTATCTTGTTCATCGAGTCTATGGCCTGACCTTTGATGTAGGTGTCTTTCTCAATATCAGTCCCGACCATATCGGTCCGATTGAGCATCCGACTTTTGAAGACTACTTCTACCACAAGCGTCTCTTGATGGAAAATAGCCGAGCAGTTGTCATTAACAGCGACATGGACCACTTCTCTGTGCTAAAAGAACAAGTGGAACATCAAGAGCATGACTTCTATGGTAGTAAGTCAGACAACCAAATCGAGAACTCTAAAGCCTTTAGCTTTTCAGCCACTGGTAAACTTGCTGGAGATTATGATATCCAGTTGATTGGACACTTCAACCAAGAAAATGCCGTTGCTGCAGGACTTGCCTGCCTCCGTCTTGGAGCTAGTCTTGAGGACATCAAAAAAGGAATCGCTGCAACCCGCGTTCCTGGTCGTATGGAAGTCCTCACACAGAAAAATGGAGCCAAGGTTTTCATCGACTATGCCCACAACGGGGACAGTCTGAAAAAACTCATCAATGTGGTTGAAACTCATCAAACTGGGAAAATCGCTCTGGTTCTTGGCTCTACAGGAAACAAGGGGGAAAGTCGTCGCAAAGACTTTGGTCTCCTCCTCAATCAACATCCTGAGATTCAAGTCTTTCTCACAGCCGATGACCCCAACTATGAAGATCCAATGGCCATTGCAGAGGAAATCAGTAGCTATATCAGCCATCCTGTTGAAAAGATTGCCGATCGTGAACAAGCCATCAAGGCGGCGATGGCCATCACAAATCAAGAACTCGATGCCGTGATTATTGCTGGTAAGGGAGCTGATTGCTACCAGATCGTCCAAGGAAAGAAAGAAGACTATCCTGGAGACGCAGCTATCGCAGAACGTTATCTATAAAAAAATCAAGGGAAACATTCCCTTGATTTTTTTAGTCTTCTTTCTTAAATGAATTTTTAAGACCTTCAACGGCACCTTCTACAGCACCTTTAGCATCTTCAACAACTTCTTTTGCTTTTGCAACTGTTTTTTCTACAGCACCTTCTGCTTCTGTCTTGCTATCGCCAGTAACTTTACCAAATCCTTCTTTGATAGCACCAGTTGCTTGATCCAATTTATTTTCAAGTGACATAGTTCTGTCTCCTTTGCTTTTAATACGATAAACGTTATCGCTTACATTCAGTTTATGCTTATTCTTTAGTAAAGTCAAACAATCTGCTCAAAATGAAGCAATTAAAGTAAATAGAAAATCAACCGTTCCTTGTCGAAATCAACAGCCAACTCATACTTACCTTCTTCGTTTTGCGCAATATAGCCTAGGACGACCAAACTATCCACAAAGATATCACGACGTTTCTGCATGAGCTGGTCTTTTTTGAGAAACTTCAGTAAAAAGGTCGTCATATATTTGAGAGCATACTCAGGATTGACATCTCCCAAAATGGCATAGAGTTCCAGCTGTTTTTCTGTCAAAGGATATTGATTCTTGACCTTGTAGAAATAGTTGGACAAGGTCATCTTTTCTCTTGCAAAGTCCGTACGTTCGACTAAAATGGCCGCATTGGTTTGATTGCGCAATTCTGTCTCAAAAGTCTTCATCAGCAAAGCATGATAAACTGGACTATCCTCTCTGATAAAAATTTCTTGGTCCAGGGCTAAATTATCCGTAGATTCTAAAAAAGGGAGATTGAGAAAATAGCGTTTGTTTTCCCTTAGGATCAAGCCTGCCTTTATATACTCTTCCATGAGTTTATCAACTGACACATCTGGAAACTGAGCTTTGATTTCTCGTAGAATCACATCGTCATGCTGGTCCAGATAGTCCACCAAATCTATAAAAAATGGCTGTCGAGTCAAACGAGATGGATTAAAAATCTGAATCATGAAGATTCCTTTCTTTACATTCTAATAGAGGGGATGTTGCTAGTTGACTAGGATTGGTCCCTGGTTGATTGAGAGGCACAGGAAGTTCGAGTTTCCTGTAATAGTCCCTCCAAAAATCACTAATCTCCTGCTCCCCATCCCCAAATTTCATGGGAATAGTTTCAAAAATCGGTAGGATTTCAGCGATGTACTGGGAGCAGTAAAAGCCAGACCCATCTGGGTAAAACGAGCTATTATAAGGAGCACCTAGATGCTGGCAAGCCTTCTCCTTTACCAAGTCAGCTTCCAGCTCTGGATAGACATAAAGATCGTAGAGATGAGTCGGTTCAAAAAATTCAGCCGGTTTTTGACAGATGACACCTGCTTGCCCACTAGCATGGTAGATGAAACCGTCCAAAAAGATGGCTACATGACTATAGTTCCCAGTAGAAGCCTGGATAGCCTGCCCCATATCTGAAAGATCCTTCACAAAAATCAAATCACCATTTTCTAACATCTTTCTCTCCTAGAAAAAAAGGAGCCGAAACCCCTTTAGCTATATGGAAAACATCGTTTTCTCGTGTCAATCTCCAGTCAAATAATTACCATTTAAATAATTCATTAACTATATTATAAGAATCACTCTAGCTGAAAATAATAAAGCAGACCCAAACTTCCAAAAGACAGAACTAAGTATAGGATTCCTATTTGTAATCCATACAAATACCAAAAACTACCACTAACTAAAATAAAAATCGATATCTCAGCAACAAGTCGATGCCATTTTTTAAAAGCATGTGGAGATTTTGGTGCCATATATCGCGCCCAAAATAAGATTAATAGAACTGCTAGAAGAAAAAACAGGAATTTTTCCAGCCAAAATTTGTATCACAGATACGGAGAAAAGACCAAGGATTGCCACAGCCTCAACCAAAAAGCGCAGTCCTTCAATCAATCGCATCATGCTATCACCTTCTATAAATAGTCAAATTAACAGTTCCAAATATTCCTTAAAAATTACCCATTAAAGCTTTCAGTCAACTGTGGCACCACTTGTTTCTTACGTGAAACAGCACCTGGAAGGAAAGCGTGGTTGTTTTCAAGTTTGAAGTTGAAAGCTGCTTCGACCTTGTCCATGTTTGATCCAAGAGCAAGGATTTCTGAGTTTGAGTTGACGATGTCTGTAATCATCAAGACAAAGTCTGAGTAGCCGTTTGCTGCATTAGCTGCTTGCATTGCTGCCTCGATTTCACCTTGACGTTCCAAGACTTCAGCGATATCAACTGTGTTTACTTGAGCTACACGAACCTTATTTCCATTGAGTTCAAAGGTCTTAGCATCGATGTCAATCAATTCTTCAGCAGATTTGCTAGCCAAGTTAGTACCAGCCTTGAGCATAGCCAAACCGTACTCTTCCAAGTTGACACCAGCTAATTCTGCCAATTCAGGCGCAATGACTTTGTCAGATGGGTGAGTTGTTGGAGATTTCAAAAGAAGAGTATCTGAAATCAAACCTGAAAGCATCAAACCTGCGATTTCTTTAGGAACAGCTACACCATGTTCTTTGAACATGCGGTAAACGATAGAAGATGCTGATCCAACTGGTTCCAAGCGCATGTAAAGTGGGCTTGCAGTTTCAAAATTAGCCACACGGTGGTGATCCACAACTCCGTAAACTTCTACTTCTGCGATATCTGATACAGATTGTTGGAATTCATTGTGGTCAGTCAAGATGACTTGTTCTGCACCTTCTGCTTTAGCAGATGTAATGACGCGTGGTGCTTCTACACCAAAATAGTTCAAAACGAAGGCTGTTTCTTCATTAGGAGTTCCAAGTGCTACTGCTTCTGTGTCCAATCCATAAGCTTCTTTTGCAAGATAGGCAAAGGCTACAGATGACCCGATGGCATCTGAGTCTGGATTTTGGTGACCAAATACTAGAATCTTAGACATGATAATACCTCTTTAAATTTATTCATCTTATTGTAGCACTTTTTTCCTCTTTTGACAAAAGTAAGAGAAGCCAAAAGACTCCTCCTTAGACATCAATATGGTTGACTAGATTTTTCTCTTGATTTTCGGATAAAAATCGTTCTTTCTGCAGGCGTTTCTTTCGTTTGAGGAGAGCCTCTGCAGACATGGCTTCTTCCTTACTGGCAAAACCCTCTACATAGATGAGTTTGACTGGCAAGCGAGCTCGGGTATACTTTGCTCCCTTACCACTATTATGAACGGCAAGGCGCCTCTTCACATCTGTTGTATAGCCCGTATAGTAAGAACCGTCGCGACACTCCACCACATACATATAGGCTTTATGATCCATAGTAAATCTCTTGAATTTCTGGCGTGTAGGAACCATCGTCATTGTGAACAATGAGCGGTGGCAAAACCTTGAAGCCACTGGTCGATCCATCCTTGATGGCTTCGATTAAGAGCATATTGGCCTCCTTCTCACGTTTCGGATAGACAAATTGAAGACGCTTGGGTGCCAAATTGTGGCGTTTGAGCATATCTAGGATATCCAAGAGTCGATCTGGACGATGGACCATGGCCAAACGGCCATTAGACTTGAGAATACTCTGAGCACTTCGGCAGATCTCTTCTAGATTAGTCGTAATTTCGTGTCTGGCCAGAAGGTAGTGTTCACTCTCGTTCAGATTGGAATGCGGATCTACCTTAAAATAAGGCGGATTACACAAGATCATATCCACCTTACTTCCCTGAATATGGACAGGCATATTTTTCAAATCATCACAGATGACCTGCATCTGCTCTTCCAAGCCATTTAACTGAACCGAACGCTCTGCCATATCCGCCAAGCGCTCTTGAATCTCTACAGAGAGAATTTTTGCCTCTGTACGACTGCTTGCAAAAAGTCCCACTGCACCATTTCCAGCACAAAAGTCCACAATTAAACCCCGTTTAGGGAAGCGAGGAAAGCGTGACAAGAGAACACTATCCACCGAATAGCTAAACACCTCTCTATTTTGAATGATCTTGATATCTGTCGAAAAGAGCTGGTTGATTCGCTCTCCTGGTTTTAATAATTGTTCTTCTTTCATACTTTTATTATAACAAATTATGTTAATATTACAAATGATTTGAATAATCGTATTTATGGCTTCTTCTTTAAATGCTCTAATGCCTCACGCGTCCAAACAGGCATCATTCGGGCAAGAGGAGCAAATCCGTGCTTGATCCGATCATTTGAAAAACGTCTCCGTCTTGGTAATTGATGCTTTTCCTCTTCCAAGGTACGTATGGAAAGACTGGCCTTTCCAGTGTATTCGTCAAAATCCACCACCTGAACTTGAACTTCATCGCCAATTTTTAAAATGTCATAGATATTTTCAATAAATCCCGTCCGAATCTCCGAGATGTGAATCAGCCCTGTCACCCCTGTCTCTAACTCGACAAAGGCACCATAGGGCTGAACTCCTGTAATACGCCCAGTTAGCTTATCACCAATTTTCATTCTAGTCCTCAATTTCAATCGTTTCAATTACTACATCTTCAACTGGTTTGTCCATTACACCAGTCTCAACAGCTGCAATGGCATCCAAGACCGCAAACGATTCTGCGTCTACCAACTGCCCGAAAACAGTATGGCGGCGGTCAAGGTGAGGAGTTCCACCTTGTTCTGCATAAATCTCAGCGATTGGTTCAGGCCAGCCACCACGCGCAATCTCTTTCTTAGAGTATGGCAAATGTTGGTTTTGCACGATAAAGAACTGGCTACCATTGGTATTTGGACCCGCATTGGCCATAGAAAGGGCACCACGGATATTATAAAGTTCTTCAGAAAATTCATCTTCAAAAGAGTCACCGTAGATTGATTCTCCCCCCATACCAGTACCAGTTGGATCTCCACCTTGGATCATAAAGTCCTTGATAATGCGATGGAAAATCACACCATCATAGTAACCGTCTTTTGACAGAGCAACAAAGTTGGCTACTGTTTTGGGAGCATGTTCAGGGAAGAGCTTGATACGCAAGTCTCCGTGATTTGTCTTAATGGTCGCAAGAGGACCTTCTGCTGTTTCAATGTCTACTTGTGGGAAATGCAATTCTTTTTCTACCATACCAAATCCTTCTAAGGCATCAAAAATGCCATCTTCTTCTACTGTTTTTGTAATATAATCTGCTTTTTCTTTGATTTTTTCATGGGAAACTCCCATGGCAATACTGATTCCAGCATAATCAAAGAGTTCCAAGTCATTGAGCCCATCCCCAAAGACCATAACATTCTCTGGTTTCAAGCCTAAGTGCTCCACCACCTTGGCTACACCAGCAGCTTTCGAACCTGAAATCGGCACGATATCTGATGAATGTTCATGCCAACGCACCATGCGAAGTTTATCCGACAATGAATCTGGCAAGTGCAAGCCATCCCCTTTATCTTCAAAGGTCCACATCTGGTAAATATCTGCTTTTTCATGGAAGTTAGGATCCACATCCAAGTTCGGATAAATCGGGTCAATAGCTTCACTGATCAGTTCTGTTCGCGTGGAGAGTTTGGCGTCATGACTACCAACCAAGCCGTACTCAATTCCCTCTTCCTTCGTCCAAGAAATGTACTCCTCAACATCTGACTTGTCAATCTGATGTTGATAAATGACCTGGCCTTTTTTATCTTCGATATAACCCCCATTTAGAGTTACAAAAAAGTCAGGTTTGAGCTCACGAATCTCTGGAACAACACCAAAAATACCGCGCCCAGAGGCAATTCCTGTTAAGATTCCTTTTTCACGCAACTGTTTAAAGACAGTGGGAATTGTAGCTGGAATAAAACCTGTCTTTGACGTACGCAAGGTATCATCAATATCAAAAAAGACGATTTTAATCTTTTTTGCCTTGTATTTTAATTTCGCATCCATCTCTCTACCTCTTTTTTATCACTCTTTCCATTATACCATAAAGCTGATGAAATTCCTTTTTTGAAAAAAGATGAAAATCCTATCAAAAAGAGAGCCAGAAAAACTAGCCCTCTCTTTTCATTCTAGAACATCTCTAGAGCAATCATGGTAATCATCGTTGCATCATAGTAGTTGTCCAAAGGTAAATCTTGTGTGAAAATGTATTTATTTTGCTGAAGAAGTTTCAGATAACCTTCTCCCTTGTCAGATGCATAGGTAATCGGTGCCAAGAAACTACCTGCCTGGTATTGATTGAGGGCCGTTCCGTTCAAGTCATAACCAGCATAAATGCGTTGCTCTTTCATAAAGAAATCCATCATCTTTTGAACGAGTTTTTGGCTTCTTTCATCCTGGCTCTGTGACAAGTGATAAGGCAAACGGCAAGCGTTATAAGAGTACGCCCCATCGTATTGAGATTCGATAGTGTTGGCATCAACAAGACGTGCCCCGGACTTCTCCGCCCAGATAAAGTCTGGCAAGAGACCTGTATCAGAATGGGAACTGATTTGCTCTAGTTTGCCAAGCATCTTATCCTTAACATCTAACCACTGTTTGTTTCCAGTCAGGTCATAGAAAGACTGGAAATAGTGAGGAAGAGTATCAGATGTCCGCATCAAGTAATAATAATCGGAATTCTTATTTGCCCAGTTCCCTACTGTTAAAACACCCGTCTCTTTATTGTAATTATATCGAAGTATATCTTCTAAGATTTTTTTAGCTTGTTCTTGGTATTCCTGAGCTTTATCTGGCCACTGCTTAGAAGCTTCAATCAAAGAATAAGCGATGTAGAGATCTCCATCAGTTGCATTTTGCTTTTTGACCGTTTCACTACCATTTTTGATCACTTGTTTCCAAGACATTAACTGCGTTCCCTCTATGCGATGATTTTGATAATAGCGATAGAGGTTATCAAAATCTGCTTGACTTGCTTGTCCTTTTTGGGCTGCTAAAACCGTTATGAGCATACCGTAACTTTGGGCTTCTGATAGAACTGTCGTTTCCTCAGAATCATTCGTCGTACGAACAAAAGACTGATCGCCTTTTGTAACAAGGAACTGTTGGCTCCATTGGCTGTAAATTCGATTCCGCATCTCGATTTTAGTCCTTCCTCTTGCTAAAAACAAGGCTAAACAAAAGATAGAAAGAATGAGCACAAACCATACATATTTTAATTTATTTGTTTTCATAGAACCTCCTATCCTGCAAACCGTTTGGTTTTAACCCACTTGGTTTCTTTCCGTCGAAGTACCTTATCCAGTATAATAGATGAAATAGAATCAACCGATACGATGATAAAGATCTGAGAATAACTAAAATAAGATGCCAAGGCCAACCAGATTTGTTTAGTCGTCGCTTGTCCAAATTGACTTGCTAATGCCGTCATAATTTGCATCAAATAGAGACCAATCATAAGTATCCAGTTGAAGAGCATGAGCTGGGCGATGTAGATATTGTCCGCATCAAAAGCGAATGGAACTCTGACATCTGGTAAGAAAAGATTAAGGCAGATAGCTAGCACATTCGCTAGGAAAATCAAATCCGATAGGACAATGGCAAAGTTAAACCAAAAGAAAACACACGAATAGTTAAAGACTTCTAGTTTGACACGCCAGTTTCCTCTGCTAAATAAATGCTTAAAGTTTGAGAGAACAACTTCATAATTTCCTTTCGCCCAACGTTTACGCTGCATATAGTAACTCTTTAAGGTCTCAGGTTCTTGTTGGAAAGCCTCTGAATTATAGGCAAGGGCAATCAATTTACCGCTCTGCATGATTTTGAAGGAAATATCGGTATCCTCGGTTAAGGCACCATTTTTCCAACCACCGATACTCTTTACAAAGTCGGTTTGAATGAGAAAGTTGGTTCCTGGGATACGCCCAATTTTAAAGAGATGCCACATCCCAACGTGGTGCACGCGCTGAGTAACAACGATTTCTTGGTTGATACAACGAGTCAAGAAATTTTGATTGGCATTTCGAGTCTTGTTGCGACCGAAAGATGCCACGTGACGTTCTGGATCCTTCATCACTTCTTTTACAAGGAAATAAAGAGCATTTTTTTCAGGCATGGCATCCGCATCATAAACACAGATATATTCGCCCGTTGCCATCTCCAAAGCATCGTTTAGAACGCCCGCTTTTCCTCCCGTACCAGTACGGTCGATAATAGTAAGATTTCTTCCTGCATATTCAGGCATAGCTTGTACAGACAAACACTCTGCATAGGTATTGTCCGAACAGTTATCCGCAAACAAGAGCAACTCCACACGGTCGTGAGGATAATTCATGTCCAAGATAGCTTTTGTCGTTTGTGCAATAACCACATCCTCATTATGAGCAGGTACGACAATGGTAACCTTCGGATAATAAGGCAAGGGCGAAGTGTCTACACGAAAATCGCTGTGTTTAAACCAAAAGTGAACAGCTGAAAAGAGAATTACCAAGCCCCAAGCCAGAGAAATCCAAATTGTAAGCAAGGTAAAAATCATCAGTATTTGACTAATCATGTTTCACCGCCTTAAAATTCTTATTCACCCGATAGTAAAGAATATTATATGCAATAAATAGTATGGCAAAACAAATTCCAAAAAAGAAACTCACTCCCAAAGCAATTCTGAAAAATAGGTCTGTTAGAGTCATTTCCCCTCCTAATATTCTACAATTATATCCGTCTCTAATTGACGTTTCAAATAGCTCACTAAATCAGAGTAATTTTGATACTTACTTTTATTTTGCGAGTCAACCACTAAGTAACCTAATTGAAATTGAATCTCTTGCATTCCATTTTTTCCATGGAAATGCAAAGCCTCTAGATCCTTCACTATATTATTCAAACAAAATTCCTGTAAAGAAATCTGACTATCATGAGATAATATAATAAAATTCCCCTCCGAAAGATAGTAAAGTTTATCATTGTAACTTAGTTTTTGAGCAATTATTTCTTGAATACGAACTAACATGCGATTATATTCTCTCGGATTTATCTGAAAAAATAGGTCCTCATGCGACCAATGAATTAGTACTGACTGTAGCACAAATTCACTTTGTTTATTTACCATAGAATGATAATCTGATTTGGCATCATCTTCTTGATCCTGAACCTTTGAAGCCATTTTTAATAAATAATGTCGAACCTTCATTAGAATACCAAGCAATGTTGGAAAACTGATTAATAAAAGCAGAACTGAAGAATTAGGGATGAAAACTACACCTGCTATTAAAACAATGACTCCCAATCCAAAAGATAAGATAAGTGTCCAAGCAAGGAGTAAGTCAGATAAAACTAAAACCGAAAATAAGGCTAAGGCAAAAAACAATAGTTGCTCTAAAATAATAGTTCGAGCATAGAAAAAGCAAAGTACCAACAAAAGAAGCTCACATCCAAGCAAAGTCAGAAACCAGTTTCTAAATCTATACCAATTTTTCATTGTGTCCCTGCTCCTTCTTTAAACTCTGATGCAGATTCACCAAAGCCAAAATAATGTTTAATAGTCTGTACAATTCTTTCTGATGCATTTCCATCTCCATAAGGATTTGGTGCCTGAGACATTTGTCTATAGACAGTTTCATCTGTTAAGAGTTCGGTCATCGCTTCTTTCACACAGACTGGATCTGTACCAACTAGCTTCAAAGTACCTGCTCTTACTCCTTCTGGACGTTCCGTCGTGTCACGAAGGACAAGGACAGGTTTTCCGAGAGAAGGCGCTTCTTCCTGAACACCGCCAGAGTCGGTCATGATAAAATAGCTTCTTGAAGCCAAATTATGAAAATCAAGTACATCTAAAGGTTCAATCAAATGAATACGATTGTGCCCAGCTAAGATATCGTTTGCTGCTTCTTGCACGGCAGGGCTAAGGTGAACAGGATAAACAACTTCAATTTCCTGATGAAGATCAACCATCTCACGTAAAGCTGTAAAGACATTTCTCATTGGTTGACCTTGATTCTCACGACGGTGCATGGTTACCAATACAAGTTTCTTATCTGGGTCCAATTGATCCAGAACTTTATGATAGTAATCCGATTGAACGGTTAGTTTCAAGGCATCAATGGCTGTATTTCCCGTAATGACAATAGCAGACTCAGGGTGATTTTCCTTGAGGAGATTTTCTTTACTCTCACTAGTTGGAGCAAAATAGAGATCCGCAAGACTATCTGTCATCTGACGATTCATCTCTTCTGGGAAAGGAGAATATTTATCAAAGGTCCTTAGACCAGCTTCAACATGGCCGATACGTACCTGATTATAGAAAGCAACTAAACTTGCTGCAAAAGTTGTCGTTGTATCTCCATGAACAAGAATTATATCTGGAAGTTCTTGCTTAACAACTGGATCAAACTTTTCTAAAATTTTTCCAGTAATATCTAAAAGGGATTGATTTTTCCCCATAATATCCAGGTCATAATGTGGCTCGATGCGAAACGTTTCAAGAACTTGATCAAGCATTTGACGATGCTGAGCTGTCACAACTGTGATCGTCTCAATACTGTCACTATGTTTTTGCAATTCCAACACTAAAGGGGCCATTTTAATAGCTTCTGGTCGTGTCCCAAAAACAACCATCACTTTCAGTTTTTTCATTATAGTATCCTTTTGTTACAATAATATTTGATACATGATATTAATCACTATATCCAATTATTTCTCAAATCAATTAATTTGAGCATCATAATTATATTACCGCCTATTAATCTAAATGTCAATTTATTATTAAAGTATACTATTGCATTTAATTGATTTGTAACCTTTTTGTAACAATTTTATTTACAACCTTTAAAAAGCCTTATTTTAGGAAATTTTAAGACTTTTTCAAAAGAATACGTATTTTAAAAAACTAAACCTTATATGTTTTTTTCGATATTTATTTTTATCTTGATATTTCAAACAATTATATTTTACCACTTCGAGGAATAAAACAAATAATTTCAAACAAAAAATCCCTTTTTCGAATGAAAAAGGGACTGTGATTGTTTACTATATTTAAAATTTAAATCTTATAAAATCTGTCTTAAAACAAATTTTTCGACAGATACAAGACCAATTCTCCGATATCTTCACAAACCGCATTCATGGCCGGTTGATGGTTCTGATACCAAACACCCGTCCCATCTGGAATATAGCCTCGTTTGATGTACAATCTCTGGGCAGGTCCATACCCTGAATGGAGCCCAACACCAAGGGTCACCTTATCCGATATGAGCCTAACTCGTTTTTCTGCTTCTTCCAGCAAGAGATTTCCAATACCTTGATTTTGAAAAGGTTCAAAGACATTGAAATCTGAGAGTTCTGGATAGATTTCTGCAAAAGGCCCCTGCTTAGCGCAGGGCAAAATTGTGATATAACCCGCTACAGCACCCCCAACCTCTGCAACTAAGACTTCTCTCTCCCCACATTCTTGTTCAAGAAAATATCTAGCCAAAATTTCTTCTCTACCCGGCCAACCTTGGCTGATAAATCCTCGGGATAGATCTTTTATGTCAGATGATTGCATTTTTCTAATTGAACATGTCGTCTTCATAAGTTGCTCCTTTATAGCTTTCTCCTACCATTATAGCACGATAATAAAGATTAAAAGAAAAAACCTAGTAAGACAAAAGAATCTTACTATGTCAACAGGGAATCCTTTCTAACAAAGTCCTATAAAAATCTAAAAAGGAGGTCCACCCGGACCGAACTCGCCTTCTCATTTCAAGGCTCGTGAAAAAAAGACCCGTAAGGGTCTGAAAAAGAGGTCCCCCGGACCTCTTTTTTAATCTTCGTTTACGAAAGGCATCAAAGCCATTACGCGAGCGCGTTTGATAGCTGTTGTTACTTTACGTTGGTTTTTAGCTGAAGTTCCTGTTACACGACGTGGAAGGATTTTCCCACGTTCTGAAACGAAACGGCTAAGAAGCTCAGTATCTTTGTAATCAACATATTCAATTTTGTTTGCTGCGATGTAATCAACTTTTTTACGGCGTTTGAATCCGCCACGACGTTGTTGAGCCATGTTTTTTCTCCTTTATAGTATTAATTGTCCATTAGAATGGTAAATCATCATCTGAAATGTCCAATGGATTGGTTGCTCCAAATGGATTTTCAGAACGTGAAAAGTCTGGTACTGGATTTGCAGGTGCTGATTGACCAGCAGTTGGTGCAGAATAAGCTCCACCTGAATGTCCTTCGCGCACTCCGCGGCTTTCCAACATTTGGAAATTCTCAGCCACGACTTCTGTTACGTAGACACGTTGTCCTTGCTGGTTATCGTAACTACGAGTCTGGATACGGCCTGTGATCCCGATAAGAGAGCCTTTTTTAGCCCAGTTGGCAAGATTTTCAGCCTGTTGGCGCCACATAACGACATTGATGAAATCAGCCTCACGTTCGCCATTTTGACTCTTAAATGTACGGTTTACTGCAAGAGTAAAAGTCGCAACTGCTACATTTGATGGGGTATAACGCAACTCAGCGTCACGTGTCATACGCCCTACAAGTACAACATTGTTAATCATAATTTACCTTCTTACGCGTCAAGTTTGACGATCATGTGACGAAGAATGTCAGCGTTGATTTTTGAAAGACGGTCAAACTCTTTAAGAGCTGCGTCGTCGTTTGCTTCAACGTTAACGATGTGGTAAAGTCCTTCACGGAAATCTTGGATTTCGTATGCAAGACGACGTTTTTCCCATGATTTTGATTCAACAACAGTTGCACCGTTGTCAGTCAAGATAGAGTCAAAACGTGCTACCAAAGCGTTTTTCGCTTCTTCTTCAATGTTTGGACGAATGATATAAAGAATTTCGTATTTAGCCATTGATATGTTCCTCCTTTTGGTCTAATGACCCCTAGTCTTTACAAGGGGTAAGTGAGGTTTGCTCACAATAAACTATTATACTAGAAAAACTGATAGATAGCAAGATAAAAGTGAAAAAAGAAGATGAAATTATCTTCTTTTCACTAGTTTATGGTTTGATACGGTGCAACATACGTGGGAATGGTATAGCTTCACGAATGTGTTTTGTACCTGCTGCGAAAGTGACCATACGTTCAATACCGATACCAAATCCACCATGTGGTACTGTACCATATTTACGAAGGTCAAGGTAGAATTCATATTCTGTACGATCCATTCCAAGTTCTTCCATTTTAGCAACAAGGGCATCGTAGTCTTCCTCACGCATAGAACCACCAATGATTTCTCCATAACCTTCTGGGGCAAGCAAGTCTGCACAAAGTACGCGCTCTGGATTTCCAGGAACTGGTTTCATGTAGAAGGCCTTGATAGCTGCTGGGTAGTTCATGACAAATGTTGGCACACCAAAGTGGTTTGAAATCCATGTTTCGTGTGGTGAACCAAAGTCGTCGCCATGTTCCAAATGCTCGTAGTCTGCATCTTCATCGTTTTCATGCTCTTGCAAAAGATCAATGGCTTGATCGTAAGTGATACGTTTGAAAGGCTCTGCAATGTAGCGTTTCAAAAGCTCTGTATCTCGTTCCAAGGTTTCCAAGGCTTGAGGCGCACGATCCAAAACGCCCTGAAGAAGAGCTTTAACATAAGCTTCTTGCAAGTCAAGTGACTCATCGTGTGTCAAGTATGAGTACTCTGCGTCCATCATCCAGAACTCAGTCAAGTGACGGCGCGTTTTTGATTTTTCAGCACGGAATACCGGACCAAAGTCAAAAACACGACCAAGAGCCATAGCCCCTGCTTCTAGGTAAAGCTGACCTGATTGGCTCAAGTAGGCTGGTGTTCCAAAGTAGTCTGTTTCAAAGAGTTCTGTTGAATCTTCTGCTGCGTTTCCTGAAAGAATAGGGCTATCAAATTTCGTGAAGCCGTTCTTGTCGAAAAACTCATAAGTTGCATAGATGATGGCATTACGGATTTGCATCACAGCAACTTGCTTACGAGAGCGGAGCCACAAGTGACGGTTGTCCATCAAGAAGTCTGTTCCGTGTTCTTTTGGTGTGATTGGGTAGTCTTGAGATTCACCGATCACTTCGATGTCTGTAATATCGAGTTCATAACCAAACTTAGAACGTTCGTCTTCTTTGACAATTCCTGTCACATAAACAGAAGTTTCTTGACTCAAGCGTTTGATGGTGTCAAATTTTTCAAGACCTACCTCTTCACCAAATTTTTCTACAAAGTTTGGTTTAAAGGCTACACCTTGGAAGAAGGCTGTTCCATCACGCAATTGCAAGAAGGCAATTTTCCCTTTTCCTGATTTGTTGGCAACCCAGGCTCCGATGGTCACTTCTTGACCAACGTAGTCTTTTACATCAATAATTCTTACACGTTTTGTCATAATCTATCTTCCTTTTTTCGTTTAACTTGTCCGAAGACATCATTACCCACTATTTTACCATAAATAGACTGTGATAGCTAGGTTCTACTAGATAAAAATCGCGAGATTTTCGTTACAAAAATCTTCGCTAAAACAGCGAAGATTCTATGTTTTATTTTTCCATAAATTGATGCAAACGGCGAATAGCTTCTTTTAATGTATCCAAGTCTGTGGCATAGCTGAGACGAACATTTTCTGGCGCCCCAAATCCAGCTCCTGTAATCAAGGCAAGGCCGACTTCTTCGAGAATAGCCGTTGTAAAGTCTGTCACATCGGTATAACCCTTCATCTCCATCGCTTTTTTGACATTTGGGAAGAGATAGAAGGCTCCTTGGGGCTTGACAACTTCAAATCCTGGTACTTGGCACAATAGAGGGTAAATAGTGTTCAAACGTTCCTCAAAAGCTTGGCGCATGGTTTCGACAGAGTCTTGTGGTCCAGTCAGGGCTTCAATGGTAGCATATTGTGATACAGCAGTCAGGTTTGAGGTTGTTTGTCCTGTCAATTTGCTCATAGCAGCGATAATTTCAGGATTTCCCACAGCATAACCTACCCGCCAACCAGTCATGGCATAAGCCTTAGATACACCGTTAATCACGATGGTTTGCTTGCGAATAGCTTCTGACAGACTAGAGATTGGAACAAATTCGTTCCCGTTATAAACCAGACGACCATAAATATCATCCGCTAGGATAAGGACATCATGTTCAACCGCCCAATTTCCGATAGCCAAGAGTTCCTCACGAGAGTAGATCATACCGGTCGGATTCGATGGTGAATTGAGAACCAAGACCTTAGTCTTGTCTGTTCGAGCTGCTTCTAGCTGCTCTACTGTTACTTTAAAGTGATTGTCTTCCTTGGCCTGGACAAAGACTGGCACTCCTTCTGCCATTTTGACTTGATCTCCATAGCTGACCCAGTATGGTGTAGGGATGATGACCTCATCACCTGGATTGACTACAGCCATAAAGAAGGTGTAGAGAGAGAACTTGGCACCAGTGGCAAAGGTAACCTCGTTAGCTGCTACGGAATACCCATAGTAGCGTTCAAAATAGGTATTAACCGCCGCTTTTAACTCTGGTAGGCCTGAAGCAACTGTATAGAAGGAAGCTCGTCCATCTCGAATCGCTTCTATCGCTGCATCCTGAATGTTTTCAGGAGTATGAAAATCAGGCTGTCCCAAGGTTAAGAAAAGAACATCTTTTCCCTGAGCTTTTAATGCTTTGGCTCTTGCATCACTGGCTAGAGTGACGCTTTCTTCCATTTCTAGTACACGTTTGGATAGTTTCATATGCCCTCCTTATTGGATCACTGCTCCTGTTTCAAAGTCGACCAGATAGTACTGGTTTCCTGACTTGACTTCCCAAATCGGCTTGTCCTGATAACGACCAAAGGTAATCTTGTCAATGTCGCTAGCTCCTTTTTCCCTCGAAATCGTCGCTGCCTTGTCTTGAGAAATCCCCTTATCAAGCTGATAAACATAAATCTTGTGGTCATTCTTTTCAATCAGTACGGCAATGGCCTCTTGCTTTTTATTATGTCCTAAAACGCTGTAATAACCTTCTAGTCCATTATAAAAATCAACCTGATCTGCCTTTTCCAATTCCGCATACTGCTTGGCCAGTTTTTCTCCTTCAACTCTAGCATCTTGATAGGGTTTCATGCTGAGTGATATCAGATAAAGGAAGGAAGTCGTCATGACTAGTACTACCAGAGAAATGCCGATTCCATACTGTAAAAGTAGCTTGTTTTTTGCTTTTTTTTGTCTTAGTTTCACTCGTCTATTTTACCATCTCTCCTCCTTTATTACAAGTGAAGACAGGAACATTCTAAGATTCTTTTCCTATAAAATGTAAGTTCTTGTTTTTCTCTCTCATTATTGATAAAATAACCTTATGAAACAATATTTGAAAGAGAAAATTTCCGATAATCAATTAGACTTAAAAACAACTATCGTCCTCAATAAAGCAATGCGAACTTTTAAACCTTATGAAACTAAGGCTGCCAAAGAACACGGACTAACCCCTACTCAATTTTCCGTTCTGGAAACCCTCTATAGCAAGGGGGAACTGCGCATTCAGGATTTGATTGAAAAAATGCTGGCCACTTCTGGAAACATGACTGTTGTCATTCGAAATATGGTTCGAGATGGGTGGATTTCTAGAACTTGTGACCCCAAGGATCGTCGATCCTTTTTCCTGAAATTAACACCTGCAGGACGCAGAAAAATCGAAGAGGTTCTTCCTGACCATATCGATTCTATCGTAGAAGCACTCAGCATCTTGGAAGATGGCGAAAAGGAAGACTTAATCCGCATTTTAAAAAAATTTAAAAATTTGTGAGCAAAATTATTGCTAATTAGTATCATTTGTTGTAACATAGACGGTAACAAAAGAGTTCTCTCTTTGAATTTTAAACTAAAGGAGACACATCATGTCTAAAAAAGTACTATTTATCGTCGGATCACTACGCCAAGGTTCTTTCAACCACCAAATGGCCCTCGAAGCTGAAAAAGCACTTGCTGGAAAAGCGGAAGTTAGCTATCTTGATTATTCAGCTGTTCCTCTCTTCAGCCAAGATTTGGAAGTTCCAACTCATCCAGCTGTAGCTGCTGCTCGTGAAGCAGTCCTTGCTGCAGATGCAATCTGGATCTTCTCTCCAGTCTACAACTTCTCTATCCCTGGAACAGTGAAAAACTTGCTTGACTGGCTCTCTCGTGCCATTGATTTGTCTGATACACGTGGTGCTTCTGCCCTCCAAGACAAGTTTGTTACTGTCTCATCTGTAGCCAATGCCGGTCACGAACAACTCTTTGCGATTTATAAAGACCTCTTGCCATTTATCCGTACACAAGTCGTTGGTGACTTTACAGCTGCTCGTGTCAATGACTCTGCTTGGGCGGACGGAAAATTGGTGTTAGAAGAAGCAACTGCTTCATCACTTGCAAAACAAGCGGACGACCTTCTTGCAGCCATCAACTAATCCAGCAAAAACCAGCTCATTCGAGCTGGTTTTATGCTTGTTTCACAAAGACGAGTTCTAAGTCACTGGATAAATCAGGTTGGTAGTCAAAACCTGCAAAGCGGAGCTTGCGAGCTTGTTCAACAGTTTGAACTTGCCCCTCTATCAAGGCGGTCAAAAAGGCGCCGCGAGCTTTTTTTGAAATAGTTGAGTGGATTTTCAACTGACCACCCTTGTCCTCCATAAATTTGAAGGTCACCATCTTTTCTCTGATTTTCTTCGAAAATACAGTTTCAAACTCTGATGATAGGAGGGAGAATATCAAATCCTCATCCTCTAGTGCCTCATCGTAGGCTGACTTCCAATGACTCTTTAAAGTCTTACCAGTGACTTTTAACTTCATCAAGAAGTCCAAACGGTGAGGAGCCATGGGAGATAGGGCTGGAACTACGCCATACAAAGCGGATGTAATTAAAACATGATCTTCAAGATAGGTTTGTTCAGCCTCGGTTAACCCATCTCGTTTGATGTAGCGATACATGAGACCATCAAAAAGTTTCAAGGCTGGATAATGTTTAGCCCTGTGGTCTTTTAGAGCTTGAATATGAGCGTACTCTTCTTCTGCTTTCTCGGCAGATACCTTATAAAAAGTCTCTAATTCAAAAGCTGAGTAGTGCGCCAGTGAGTCAAGGACTGCCTGACTTTCTTCACTCAAAGGGAGCGCTTCGATACAAGGATGGTCTGTATTCATTTCTTTTGCTGTTGGGATTAAAATTTTCATATTGTTAGTGTAGCATATTTTTCAACCGCGACCAAGAATTTCATCTTAAAAACCTCGGTTCATACCGAGGTTTCTCTGTTTATTTTGGCCATCCTTACCAGATAGCCACGAGAACAAGGGCTGTGCCAGCTAAGCTTGTTAAGATAGATAAGAATTTATCTTTTTTCTCCTTGAACTGAGAAAACCTATTTTTATACTCAATGAAAATCAAAGAGCAAACTAGGAAGCTAGCCGCAGGCTGTACTTGAGTACGGCAAGGCGACGCTGACGTAGTTTGAAGAGATTTTCGAAGAGTATTATTGTACTTTAAAGGTCTTGAGATAATTATCTTTTCCAACTTGACCTTCAAAGGATTGGCCATTTTCAAGGTAAGGAAGGTCGTCTGACACTGAAGCCTTGACCTTATAAATCTTGCCATCAACTTTAAAGAAGTAGACAGTGTCACCCTTGATAACAGCTGATTTAAGGTCTGAGACGATTCCCTTAATGTTTTCTACCGTTTCATTATCCAGCTCGAGGTCATTTTTATTGGCATATTTGCTGAGGAGTTCATCTACCGTAGCTGCTACAATGACGTTTTGGTACTCCACTGCATCAACCAAAGCATACTCCTTGACCAAGCCTGCATTGTCCTTCAAGCCCATGATATAGAGTGGTTTGTCATTGAGATTAACAAGGATAGGAAAAGTAGCCTTGTAGGCCTTCTCCTGAACGGCTCCTTCAGCTGAAGCACGGGCAGATTCTTCGGTTGCTGAAGCTAGATTGTACTTGGTGATTTCACCAGTGCGCATATTTTCAAGGATAAATCCTAGATTACTTTCATCAGCATTGGCTGAAGTCACACCTGTGTAGAGATAAATGTCATTTCCGATAGAAAGATAGTTATAGCCCTCTGTCGTTTGGGTAACGTTTTTCTTAGAAATCAAGGCATTCCAGAAGCCATCTTTATACTTGCCGTTGTAGTTGATTTGTTCGATGGTTTCTTCTGCTGGATAGACACGATCCACCCATTCTGGGACTTCATCCAAGCTGTATTCCTTGGTTTCTCCACTAGTAGCATCCAAGATGATAACGGATGAAGGGCGAGGTACTCCTAGACCAAACTGTTTTTGATAAACGGTTGCTACATAGAAGGGATTGCCTTCATCATCCACCTCAAAGGAGGGCGTTTTAAAAATCTTGGTTGGGTACTTAATCCGAAGATGACGTTTAACATCGCGGTTAAAGTACTCGGAGTCTGAATACTTCATTGGCGTTTTTAAATCCACCAATTCCGCATTTCCTGTCACCATATCAACCTTGATATACTCACCAATTCCCTTGGACTGATTATTAAACCATTTGATCGAGTCGGCATACTCCAAAGGAGTCACACGATAAGGTTTGCCATCAACCGTCAGCTGGGTATAAGTGTCTGCTGCTACGTACTGGGAGACCTTATCCGTCAGAGAGCCTAGATAACGGTCTCCAATCTTTTCTGCAGTGCTCCGATCTAGGATTGGAACCTTACTGGTATCACTCTTAGGAAAATCTTTAAAGTCTTTTTCTGTGATAGACACCACATTAGCATAATTTTTTGCTTGGAAAAAGCTAGAGGTTACTAGGCTTACCAGACCAGCAAGGGCAAAGATAAGGCCCGCAGCCAGCAACAATCCTCCACCTAATTTATTAAAATGAAATCCTTCTAGATTGAGATCTTTGGCAGCCTTACCATGACGTACATGAACAGTTTTGAGGAGATTGGTATCCTTGCGGAAACTAAACAAAATCCCCATCACCACCAGATGCCCACAGAGAAAGAAGATGAATTCCCAACTAGTAAGATTAAGTGGCGGCAAAAAGATATACCAAGTCGTTGCGATAAAAACAAGTTCAAAGAGTATGCGTTTCATCTGAGTTCCTCCTAAATAATCCGTCCTTCTAAATGATCCAATTCATGTTGGCAGATCTGAGCTGGAAAACCTGTTAACGTAATGGTCTGTTCCTGCCACTTGCTATCACGATAAGATACCGTAATCGTTTCATAGCGAGTTGTTGGTCGCACCCCAGTCAAGGACAAACATCCTTCCTCTGTCTCGTAAGGTCCTTTGTAGGAAAGGAGAATGGGGTTAAACATGACCATAGGAACCAAACCAAGATTAAAGATAATGACACGCTTCTGCACGCCAATCATATTGGCCGCTAGACCAACACAGGTCTCGCAATTAGCCAGCAGGGTATCCTGCAAATCCTTAGCCAGATAAAAATCTTCCTGACTTGCAGGTTTCGAGACCTGAGACAAGAATAAGACATCTCGGACAATTTTCTTTTCCATTCTCTTACGCTCCTTGCTATTTTACTTTATTATAGCACAAAAGGGAGCAACTCCTAGTCCTTTCCCTCAAATGCAAAAAAAGCCATCCGAAGATGACTTTCTTTTTAAATCGCGTTCTTATCAAGACCAAGTTTACGTTGAACAAACTTGACGATTTCGACGATAAGTATCATTGAGAAGCTTCCAGCTAGAACAATACCCCATTGTGACAAGTCTAGTTTGGTTACGTGGAAGATACCTTCAAGCGGTTCTACAACGATTGTTGCCATCAAGAGGATGAAGGATACCAAGATAGACCAGTTGAAGGTCTTAGACTTGAATGGTCCGACTGTCAAGATGGATTGGTAAACAGACTTGACGTTGTAGGCATGGAAGAGCTGAATCAAACCAAGTGTTGCAAAGGCCATGGTGAGGGCATCCGCATGAATGGCGTGATTATCTCCTACATGGACCGGATAAGCAATAGCAAGACCATAAACAGTCAAGACGAGTGCCCCTTGGAGTACACCTTGATAGATAATGGAACTCATGACCCCACCTGAGAAGAAACTTGATTTGCGTCCACGTGGTTTGTGGGTCATAACACCTGGCTCAGCAGGCTCAACACCAAGAGCAATAGCTGGGAAGGTATCGGTTACCAAGTTAATCCACAAGAGATGAACTGGCTGTAGGACATCCCAACCAAACAAGGTTGATAGGAAGATGGTTAATACTTCAGCCGTATTGGCAGAAAGCAAGTATTGAATAGTCTTTTGAATGTTTGAGAAGACCTTACGTCCTTCTTCAACTGCGACGATGATAGTCGCAAAGTTATCATCTGCAAGAATCATGTCAGAAGCTCCCTTAGAAACCTCTGTACCAGTAATCCCCATACCGATACCGATGTCGGCTGTTTTCAGAGCTGGAGCGTCATTAACACCGTCACCTGTCATGGCAACAACCTTACCTTGGTTTTGCCAAGCCTTGACAATACGAACCTTGTGTTCCGGAGATACACGCGCATAAACAGAGTATTGACCAACGACTTTTTCAAATTCTTCATCAGAAAGTTCGTTAAGCTCAGCACCTGTCAAGACATGGTCTTCTGAGTCATTTTCATCGATGATTCCCAAACGTTTGGCAATGGCTTCCGCTGTATCTTGGTGGTCACCCGTAATCATGATTGGACGGATTCCCGCTTCCTTAGCGACACGAACAGCTTCTGCCGCTTCGGCACGTTCAGGGTCAATCATCCCAATCAAACCAGTAAAGATCAAGTTGTTTTCAAGATCTTCAGAAGTCAAGTTCTCTGGAATGCTATCAATAATCTTATAAGCACCTGCAAGGACACGCAAGGCTTGGTGAGCCATTTCAGAGTTGTTTGTGTGAATTAAGTCATTGACTTGATTATCAATCGGAGCAACATCTCCAGCTTTATCACGAGCAACACAACGTTTCAAGAGTTGATCTGGAGCCCCTTTGACTGCTACGAGGAATTTACCATCTGGCAATGGATGAACCGTTGACATGAGTTTACGATCTGAGTCAAACGGCAATTCAGCTACACGAGGATATTTCTCTAAGAATCCTTTAACATCGTAGCCCCTGTCCAAGGCATACTGGATGAAGGCTGTTTCAGTTGGATCCCCGATCAGGTTTCCTTCAGCATCAATCTTGGTATCGTTGGCCAAGACAACTGAACGAAGTAGTGGCATGTCCAAGCCAAGTTCAATCTCATCAGCTGAGTCATGTAGGACTGCATCGTAGAAGACTTTTTCGACTGTCATCTTGTTCATGGTCAGCGTACCAGTCTTATCAGAAGCGATGATTTCAGTCGAACCAAGTGTTTCTACTGCTGGTAACTTACGAACGATAGAGTTTCGTTTAGCCAAAACTTGAGTACCAAGAGCAAGAACGATCGTCACGATAGCAGGAAGCCCTTCTGGAATGGCTGCAACAGCAAGCGCAACAGAAGTCATCAACTCACCAAGTGGATCTTTGCCTTGGATGAAGACACCAACAACGAAAGTAACAAGGGCAATGACCAAAATTGCATAGGTCAAGACCTTCGAAAGGTTGTTCAAGTTTTGTTTGAGTGGCGTGTCTGTCTCATCCGCATCTTGGAGCATGCCAGCGATATGACCAACTTCCGTGTACATACCTGTATTGACAACAACACCAAGACCACGACCGTAGGTCACATTTGAGTTTTGGAAGGCCATATTGACACGGTCACCAATTCCAGCATCGGCAGCAAGCTCGACTGTCAAGTCTTTTTCAACTGGAACAGACTCACCTGTCAAGGCAGCTTCTTCGATTTTGAGTGAATTGGCTTCTAGCAAACGTAGGTCTGCTGGTACTACGTCACCTGCTTCAAGGGCAACGATATCTCCTAGCACCAATTCTTTGGAATCAATCTCTGACATGTGCCCATCACGAATAACGCGAGCAGCTGGACTAGACATAGACTTGAGGGCTTCGATGGCTTCTTCTGCTTTTCCTTCTTGGTAAACACCAAAGGCAGCATTGATGATAACCACGGCTAGGATAATGATGGCATCTGCAATATCTTCCCCACCAGAAGTTATGACGGACAAGATGGCTGCAGCCACCAAAATAATAATCATCAAATCCTTAAACTGTTCGATGAATTTAACCAAGAGAGATTTTTTCTCACCCTCTTCGAGTTCATTGCGCCCATATTCAGCTAGGCGTTTCTGCGCTTCGCTTGACGAAAGACCTTGCTCAGTTGCTTCAACTGACTTCAAGACCTCTTCAGGACTTTGAGTATAAAACGCTTGGCGTTTTTGTTCTTTTGACATGTGTCTCCTCCTTGACATTGTGTGCAAAACAAGCTCTCTTTTGGTTTTATGACAAACAAAAAGAGACTTGTTAATCATAACAAGTCTCGCTGTTTAAGATAGGGCCGGAAAGTATACTTTGCAGTACACAATTCGGAATGACGACACTATCACAGGTTTCTGCCAGCTACTCCCTTGAGTAGTACTATTATACCAAATTTTGAAAAGTTTTCAAGGGTTTAAATCCTATGAGACAAGACTAAATTTGAATTTTCCTTTGAAAACCAGTATAATGGTAGAATACTAAATGACTAGAAAGGAAGCCCGATGAACCAATCCATGTCAAATCTCAAATTGGCAGAACGTGGAGCCATTATCAGTATTTCAACCTACCTCCTCTTGTCTGCAGCAAAATTGGCAACTGGCCACCTCCTGCATTCTTCCAGTTTGGTTGCGGATGGTTTCAACAATGTATCCGATATTATCGGAAATGTTGCTCTCTTGATTGGGATTCGAATGGCCCGCCAACCTGCAGACCGCGACCATCGCTTTGGTCATTGGAAGATTGAAGATTTGGCTAGCTTGATCACTTCCATCATCATGTTCTATGTTGGTTTTGATGTGCTTCGGGACACCATTCAAAAAATTCTTAGTCGGGAACAGACAGTTATTGACCCTCTGGGTGCAAGTCTAGGAGTCGTCTCTGCGGCAGTCATGTTCGCCGTTTATCTCTATAATACCCGCCTCAGTAGAAAATCCAAATCCAAGGCCCTCAAGGCTGCCGCCAAGGATAATCTTTCCGATGCTGTCACCTCTCTTGGGACTTCCATTGCTATCCTAGCCAGCAGTTTCAACTATCCTATCGTGGATAAACTGGTTGCTATCATCATCACTTTCTTTATCTTAAAGACAGCCTATGATATCTTTATCGAGTCTTCCTTTAGTCTTTCAGATGGTTTTGACGACCGTCTGCTGGAAGATTATCAGAAAGCCATCATGGAGATTCCAAAGATTAGTAAGGTCAAGTCCCAAAGAGGACGTACCTACGGTAGCAATATCTACCTTGATATCACGCTGGAGATGAATCCTGATCTATCAGTCTATGAAAGTCACGAAATAGCAGACCAGGTCGAATCCATGTTGGAAGAGCGTTTTGGAGTCTTTGATACCGATGTCCATATCGAGCCAGCTCCCATACCTGAGGACGAAATTTTAGACAATGTCTACAAAAAACTGCTCATGCGTGAGCAATTGATTGACCAAGGAAATCAGCTAGAAGAACTCCTTGCTGAGGACTTTCTCTATATCCGTCAAGATGGAGAGCAGATGGATAAAGAGGCTTTTAAGTCTGAAAAAGAACTTAATGCTGCTATTAAGGATATTCAAATCACTTCCATTAGTCAAAAAACCAAGCTCATTTGCTATGAGCTAGATGACATCATCCATACTAGTATCTGGCGTCGCCATGAGACTTGGCAAAATATCTTTCATCAGGAAACAAAAAAAGAAGACAAACAGTGACCCTATCCAATGGATAGGGTCTTTTTGATTATTCTACTTTATGCAAAGACAGACTATGAAAGTTTGGAAGATTTGCTTTTCGAAGCTTGTTTTGCCTCTTTTCTAGCTTGACGATTTTGCTCGATGCGCCATTCTCTTTCATAGTACTTCATGGTCTCATAGACCCTTTCAGGAAGTCCTACATCTAGTAGAAAGATAGGGATAATTAAGTCTGCTGACGGATGAAAAGGGAGAATCCTTCTCTTCAACAGAGCTAGAAAGGATTGGGATTTCACATTTTCCTTGTTTTTAAAATCAACTTCAATCCGATAGGAGTCCCTATACTTCCCTCGAATTCGAGAGAAGAAAAAGTCCTCTACATCAGCCCAAGCATAGAAATGACTGGGTTTCTTTGGGTTTGGTTTGTAGTAAAACCCCTCGACAGTACATTTCAAATATTCCTTATCAGAGCTTAACAGTCTGTATGTCTGATAAACGACTACTCCAGCACAAAAGAGGACAAGCAGTATTAATAACAGACTTATCGTATGAAGTTTAGTCCCCTTTTGCGAGTACAAATGGAGATAAGAGAGAGGCAGCAAGAAGAAAAGCACTGAAGCCAGGCCAGACAAGGCATTCCAAATGATTTTCTTGGGATTACGTTTAATGACTTTTTCTTCCATCACGCCAACTCACTTAGGTATTCATAGCGTTCGTATTTCTCAAGGAGTTCTTCGTTTTTCTCGTCTAGCTCTTTCTGAAGAGTGGCCAGTTTACCAAAGTCAGAGCCATTTGCCTGCATTTCTTCTTCAATGGCTGCGATACGATTTTCCAAGGCTTCAATATCGCCTTCAATGCTTGCCCACTCCTGCTTTTCTTGGTAGGTCATGCGTTTTTTATCTTCACGGACCTTGACCACTTTCTCCTTTTCGGCCTTTTGAACTTGACTTGCTGTTTCTGCTTCAAAGGCTTTTTCGTCAAGGTAGTCGGTATAATGGCCAAAGAAAGTACGGATGCTTCCATTCTCAAAGGCGAGAATCTTGGTCGCTACCTTATCAAGAAAATAGCGATCGTGGCTAACTGTCAATACTGGCCCTGCAAAGCTCTGCAAGAAATTCTCCAAAACTGTCAAGGTCGCAATATCCAAGTCATTGGTCGGCTCGTCCAAGAGGAGAACATTTGGTTTTTGCAAGAGCAATTTGAGGAGATAAAGACGTTTTTTCTCGCCACCAGACAATTTCTCAATCAAGGTTCCATGGGTCGAACGTGGAAAGAGGAATTGCTCTAGCAACTCAGCGATGGAAGTTGTAGACCCACCGCTAGTCTTGACCTCTTCTGCTACTTCCTGCAGGTAATTGATGACCCTTTTGCTTTCATCCAAGCCTTCGATTTGTTGAGAGAAATAAGCGATTCGGACTGTTTCCCCAATAACAACTTGACCTGCCGTCGGCTCAAGACTTCCTGCTATCAGATTAAGAAGAGTTGACTTCCCAACACCGTTGTCCCCAACGATACCGATACGGTCTTTAGCTTGCACCAAGAGATTAAAATCTTGCAATATCGGCTTATTCTCATAAGCAAAGGAAACATCTTTAAACTCGATGACCTTCTTACCAATCCGACTGGTCTCAAAGGTCATGGTTAAGTCTGTCTCAGTAGGATTATCTGAAACTTCCTTTTTCAAGTCGTGAAAACGATTGATACGAGCCTGTTGCTTGGTCGCACGCGCTTGTGGTTGTCTTCGCATCCAGGCCAGTTCTTGCTTATAGAGTTGTTCTTTCTTGTGGAGAAGGGCAGCGTCACGCTCATCTTGTTCTGCCTTTAAGCGAACATAGTCCTGGTAATTGCCCTGATACTCAGTCAAGCCTGCTCGGTCCAACTCGAAAATCCGCGTTGACAGTGCATCTAGGAAATAACGATCGTGGGTGATAAAGAGAACCGTCTTCTTGGAATTTTTCAAAAAGAGGGTCAGCCACTCGATGGTCGCAATGTCCAGATGGTTGGTCGGCTCGTCCAGTAACAAGAGGTCGTGGTTGCCTAGGAGAACTTGCGCCAACTGAACCCGTCTTCTCAGACCACCTGACAATTCACCAACTGGAGTCGACAAGTTCTGAATACCCAACTTGCTGAGAACGGTCTTGACCTGGCTTTCAATTTCCCAAGCTTGGAGAGAATCCATCTCAGCCATGACGCGTTCCAAACGTGCCTGCTTGTCCTCACTGTAGTTGAGCATGAGGAGTTCATACTCACGAATCAACTGGATTTCTTTGAGGTCGCTGGATAGAACGGTATCTAGAACAGTCTTACTGTCATCAAAATCTGGATCCTGAGTCAAGTAGCCAATCTGGTAATCATTTTTAGCTGAAAAAGGACTGACATCCCCATCAAAGCCTGAAACACCTGATAGAACATCTAAAAGGGTGGTCTTACCCGTTCCATTGACACCAATCAGACCAATTCTATCCAAGTCATGGATGATAAAGGAAATATCCTTAAAAACGGTCTTGTCACCAACGGATTTGCTTAGTTTTTCAACGATAAAATCACTCATTTTTTCTCCCTCAGGTAAGCATGGATAGCTTGACGATCATTTTCCAACTCTCCATCGACAATGGCAAACTCAATCTCTGTTAAAATCTCTCCCAAGTCTGGTCCAGGCTGGTAACCATATTCCTTAATCAAAATGCCACCATTAATCTGGATTTCTTTCTTATCATGAATGGTCAAACTCTGGTAAGTTTCTGTAATAGCTTGTGGATTAACTGCTTTTCCTTGAGCCTGACGAAGACTTTCAGCTTGTAGAAGGGAATCCAAGTCAAAGCGGTAACAATCACGCTTGCTCAGCTCTCCTTCTTCTCGCAAAGCCAAAATAGTCAGCAAATCCTGAACCTGCTTTGCAAACTGGCGTGAGGTCTTCCAATGTTTCAAAAATGGCTGTGCATCTTTAATCTCCAAAGCCCACAATAGAGCTGCCCAGGCTTGTTCGGAGGATTCAAAAGTGAAATCAGTCTCCAAATCAAACAGTCTGTTGAGCTTGTCTTGGCTTCCTGCCATATCTGGAAGATAGTCATAAGCTCGACTCTCAATCATGGAAGACAGACCAACTCGCCAAAAAGGTGCCCGCAAGAGCTTATCAAACTCAACGAAGGTGCGTTCCACAGAAATTTTCTCCAAGAGTGGTGTCAAAGTCTTCATCGCCTCAAAAGTTTCTGACTCAACTTTAAAACCGAGACTGGCCTGAAAACGGAAACCACGCATAATCCGCAGAGCATCTTCGTTGAAACGCTCACTAGCCACTCCAACTGCTCGCAAGACTTGATTTTTTAAATCTTCTAATCCATAGAATAAGTCAATGATTTCGCCTGTCTCGTCCAAGGCAAAGGCATTAACTGTGAAATCACGGCGCTTGAGGTCTTCTTCTAGCGAACGCACAAAGGAAACCGCGCTGGGTCTGCGATAGTCCACATAGACATCCTCTGTTCGAAAAGTTGTTACCTCATACTCCTCGTCCCCTTCTAAAACTAAGACGGTTCCGTGCTCGATTCCGATATCAGCTGTTCGCGGAAAAATCTGCTTTGTCTCCTCTGGATAGGAAGAAGTCGCGATATCCACATCGTGGATGGGACGATTGAGGAGGGCATCTCGAACAGAGCCCCCAACAAAATAGGCCTCAAAGCCTGCTTCTTTAATTTTTTCTAATACTGGTAAAGCCTTCTGAAATTCAGAAGGCATTTGCGTTAATCTCATAATAAGTGTTCTAATCCATAGACAAGCTCATGACGCTTGACAACTTCTTTAATTCCCAAATTGACCCCTGTCATGAAGGAGCTGCGATCATAGGAGTCATGACGAAGGGTCAATCCTTCTCCCTGATTTCCAAAGATGACTTCCTGATGGGCTACCAAGCCTGGTAGACGGACTGAGTGGATGCGCATGCCATCAAAGTCAGCACCACGGGCACCAGCAATCAATTCTTCCTCATCAGGCGCACCTTGTTGGATAGACTCTCGCACTTCCGCCATCAACTCAGCCGTTTTAATGGCTGTTCCGCTCGGAGCATCTTTTTTCTTGTCATGATGGAGCTCGATAATCTCCACATTTGGGAAATATTTGGCAGCCTGCGCCGCAAATTGCATAAGTAAGACAGCGCCCAAGGCAAAGTTAGGGGCAATCAAGCCACCCAAATCTTGTTCACGAGAAAATGCTTTTAGCTCAGTAATTTCTTCACTAGTGAATCCTGTTGTTCCTACGACAGGAGCAAAGCCATTTTCAAGAGCAAAGCGTGTATTTTCGTAGGCAACGGCTGGTGTAGTAAAATCTACCCAGACATCCGCTTCAAAACCAGCCAAGTCAGCCTTATCATTGAAAACAGGAATTCCCTGCCATTCTGACTCAGACTCAAACGGATCCAAAACTGCAACCAAGTCCAAGTCTGGATCAGCCAAGACCATCTGGCAAGCAGCTTGACCCATCTTTCCTTTAAAACCGGCAATAATTACTCGAATACTCATCTCTACTCCTGACTAAGATACAAAGGACGTTAGCTGCCCATGAAAAATAGGGAATGGCGCTGACTTTCCATGAAAGGCAAGACAGGCATCTTTTTTCAAGAGGCAGGTAGGCCGTGTTCAATTACTATGATACAAAGCCTGTAAGAACAATTTAGACGATTGGTGTATAGCTCAAGGCGATACTACCTTCTCCAAGGTGGGTCCCAATGACACTACCAAAGGTTTCAATTGGAATTTCAGCAGTCACACCACTCTCCATCAAAAGCTGACGTAAATCCGCTGCCTTTTGAGGAGCGTTCCCATGAATGACTGTTATACGGTAGTCCCCATCTTTTGTCAACTCCTTGATGATTTCTACCAAACGTTTGATTGCTTTCTTTTCTGTACGAACTTTTTCGTAAACTTCAATCACACCTTGGTCATTGAAATAAAGAATAGGCTTGATACTGAGGAGATTCCCTAAGACGGCTGCCCCATTTGACAAACGTCCTCCCTTAACCAAGTGGTCGAGATCATCTACTATGATAAAGGCTGAATTATCAGCAATTTGAATCCCCAACTTCTCCTGAATCTGGGCAAAATCATCGCCTTTTTCTGCCCATTCAAAGGCACTCTCTACCATAAATCCTAGAGGGGAGCTTGTGATATGGGTATCCGGAAAGGCAATGATCAAGCTATCATACTCATCCAACATGTATTGGATGTTCTGATAAAAGCCTGAAATTCCTGACGAAAGAAAGAGTCCCAAGACATGGGTATAACCCTCGTCTTTCAAAGAACTAAGAATCTCATCCAATTTGGCAATACTTGGTTGACTAGTTTTAGGCAATTCTACAGACTGAGCCATTTTTTGATAAAATTCCTCAGCAGTCAGATTGACACCTTCGACATACTCCTCTCCATAGATATTGACAGGAATATCCAAGATAAATAGATTCTCTCTTTGCAGCGTCTTCTCCTCTAAATAGGCTGAAGAATCTGTAATGACAGCTAATTTCATGACTAAAACTCCAAATTGATCCCTGGAAGATCCAAGGCGATTTCTGTTACTTCATACGTCAAACGATTGAGCATGTTCAAACATGGACGTGCCAAGGTTTCGACTTCTTCTTGGTTAAATTCGCTTGGTTCGTTGACAATGCGACCTTCCACGTGGTTAACTTGAGAAATTGTTCCGCTGATGACAAATTTGTCAAAGACAATCATAAAACTCAAGATAACAACAAGCGAAGTTACTTGGTTTTCTTGGTCATGTTGGAGCAACTGAAAGTTCACGTCTACCTTGGTTTCAGGAGCTCCATTTTCATTTTCCCATTCAAAGTTACGAGCATCAAAGTGATACTGGCTAACAAATTCTTGTTCTCGTTTAAGATTCATTTTTCTCTCCCATTGCTACAATTTACTATGCAATTGTACCACATTTTTATCATTTCATCTAGTTTTCTAGGCTTTAGTCAATTCCGATTTCATCTTTAACAACAGCAGCAATCGTATCTACGTAGTAGTTAACTTCTTCTGTCGTAGGAGCTTCTGCCATGACACGCAAGAGGGGTTCTGTTCCACTTGGGCGGACAAGGATACGACCGTTCCCTGCCATTTCTTCTTCCATCTTTTCGATGATTGTTTTGATGGCTGGTACTTCCATAGCCTTTTCTTTCATGGCATTTTCCACTCGGATATTGACCAGTTTTTGTGGGTAAATCGTCACTTCTGATGCCAGTTGAGACAAGCTCTTGCCTGTTTCTTTCATGATTTTAGTCAATTGGACAGCTGATAATTGACCATCACCAGTTGTGTTGTAATCCATCAAAATTACGTGACCAGACTGTTCACCACCAAGGTTGTAGCCTGATTTTCTCATTTCTTCAACGACATAGCGGTCACCAACAGCAGTCACTGCCTTGTTAATACCAGCACTCTCCAAGGCCTTATGGAAGCCAAGGTTAGACATAACCGTTGTCACGATGGTGTTTTGAGCCAACTGGCCTTTTTCAGAAAGATATTTACCGATGATGTACATGATCTTATCACCATCGACGATCTCGCCATTTTCATCGACAGCAATCAAGCGGTCACTATCTCCGTCAAAGGCCAAACCAATAGCTGACTGGCTCTCTTTGACCACTTCTTGGAGAGCTTCTGGGTGAGTTGAACCCACATTCAAGTTGATATTAAGACCATCTGGTGTCTCACCGATAACAGTTATTTGAGCCCCAAGGTCTGCAAAGATTTGACGAGCACTCGTAGACGCTGCACCGTTGGCTGTATCCAAGGCCACTTTCATTCCCTCAAGAGGCGTTCCAGTTGAAACAAGGTAGCCTTCATACTTACGTAAGCCTTCTGGATAGTCCACCAAGGTTCCCAAGCCTTCGGCACTCGGACGAGGAAGGGTGTCTTCTGTAGCATCTAGCAAGGCTTCGATTTCTGCTTCTTTTTCATCATCAAGTTTGAAGCCATCCCCACCAAAGAATTTAATTCCATTATCAAGGGCTGGGTTGTGACTAGCGGAAATCATGACACCTGCACTGGCTCCCTCAGTTTTGACCAAGTAAGCTACTGCTGGTGTTGCAAGGACACCGAGTTTGTAGACGTGAATCCCTACAGAGAGGAGACCTGCCACTAAGGCTGATTCTAACATTTCTCCTGAGATACGTGTATCACGTCCTACAAAGACTTTAGGGGCTTCTGTTTCGTGTTGGCTAAGAACATAACCACCAAAACGTCCCAGTTTAAAGGCCAATTCTGGCGTCAGTTCTACGTTTGCTTCTCCACGGACTCCATCGGTCCCAAAATATTTACCCATTTTATTTATCATCCTTTTCTACTATTTTATTTAGTCCTGTTTAGACGAGTCTGGTTTCGTTTCTGAACTCGTTGAAGACGAACTGCTGGTTGAAGAGCCCGTTGACGAGGTCGTTGACGAAGAACTCGAGCTAGACGATACTGTTTTGGTTGTAATTTTCATTGTAGTGTCAAATGGCATAATGACGCTTGGCAAGACATTTCCATTTTTATCAACTGCTTGTAGTGGAACAGAGGCCGAGTAGTTACCTGTTATCCGTTCACTTGTCGGCAAGATGGCAATGACACGATCTACTCTAGAGAGAGTCTCCTCGTCACTAATAACCGTTACTTTTTCATCTGACACAGTGACTGTATCAATTTTCACACGAGAATCAATCTGGCTAGGGTCAATCTCCGGCACAACGATTACATTATCTCGTTTTGCTTTTTTACCAACCTTGACTGTTATCTTTTGCGGTGTCGCAACAGCCGTCAAACCACTCGGTAAATTTTCAATGGTTAGAGGAGCTTCGATGGTTCCTACACTGGCATTGGTTAAGTCAGCTTTGACCTTAAATTTCCGAGTGCTTTCCTGCATTTCGCTTGCCAATGCAACTCTGTTTGACCCTGTCAGAAAGACCGTCACTTCAGAAGTAAAGCCACTGATAAAATACTGATCGCTGTCATACTGAATATCAATTGGGACATTAAGAACCGTATTGGTATAGGTTTCTGTCCTCACCTGTCTGGCACTGTTGCTATTCTGATAGTTTGTTGAAGTCGCATAGATAAAGAGGATGCAGGCGAAAAAGAAGGAAGAAATAATATAAAGACTATTTTTTCTCATGTTTCAATCCTCCTAGCAAACGCTCTTTCAGACCTTGTTTTTTCTCGGATGTTGGAAGCAAGATTCTTCTTAGTTCTGATTCAAACTCTTCCAAGGTCAAATCATGCTTAAAGACTCCATTATAGGTAATTGAGATTCCACCTGTTTCCTCAGAAACCACAAAGGTAAGAGCATCCGATACTTCTGACAAACCAATCGCTGCCCTGTGACGTGTCCCAAACTCCTTGGAAATTCCTGTATTTTCAGTCAGGGGTAGGTAGGCTGAAGTTACGGCAATCCGATCTTCTCTGACAATGACCGCTCCATCGTGCAAGGGAGTATTGGGGATAAAGATATTGATCAATAACTCAGAGGAAATCTTAGCATCTAGAGGAATCCCAGTTGAGATATATTCCTGCAAGGTTCTCACGCGCTGCACCGCTACCAGAGCACCAATTTTACGGGGGCTCATGTACTCGACTGATTTGACAAAGGCACGAACCATTTGCTCTTCCGCACTAATAGGGGCATTGTAGAAGAAATCCGTAGCCCGGCCCAATCGTTCCAAACCAGTCCGAATCTCTGGTGAAAAAATAACCACCGCTGCGATAACCCCATAAGTGATGATCTGATTGATCAACCAGGAAATGGTCGTCAAACCAATCATATTGGACAGAATCTGACCTAAAATAAAGACCAGAACACCCCGCACCAAAATCATGATTTTGGTCCCTGCAATCGCTTTGGTAAAATGATATAAAATATAAGTCACAATGAGAATATCAATCAGATTGGTGACTATTGTCCAAGGACTTGAAAACAAACTCGTCCAGTATTGTAAATTGGATAATGGTTGAAAATTCATCCCTGGCCTCCTCCCTGTCAAAACACTTTCTGTACTATTATACCATTTTTTGCCCATTTTTTCCCTATCCTACCTCATTTTAAATTAAGCAAAAATATGATAAAATAAACTGACTAGAAAAAACGAAGGAGAAATCATGTCTCAACTCTATGATATTACTATTGTAGGTGGCGGTCCTGTTGGGCTCTTTGCTGCCTTTTACGCCCACCTACGCCAAGCCAAAGTCCAAATCATCGACTCTCTTCCCCAGCTCGGTGGTCAACCAGCCATCCTCTACCCTGAGAAACAAATCCTTGATGTGCCAGGTTTTCCAAACTTAACCGGAGAAGAGTTGACCAATCGCTTGATTGAACAGCTAAACGGCTTTGATACACCTGTTCACCTCAACGAAACTGTTCTTGAGATTGAGAAACAAGATCAAGGTTTTAGAATTCAAACTAACAAAGGGAGCCATCTGACCAAAACAGTCATCATTGCCATGGGTGGTGGTGCCTTTAAACCACGTCCTCTTGAACTAGAAGGGATTGAGGCCTATGAAAATATCCACTACCACGTTTCCAACATTCAGCAATACGCTGGTAAGAAAGTGACCATCCTTGGTGGTGGGGACTCAGCAGTAGACTGGGCTCTGGCTTTTGAAAAGATTGCCCCAACTACTCTCGTTCACCGCAGAGATAATTTCCGCGCCTTGGAACATAGTGTGCAAGCCCTGCAAGAATCATCTGTGACCATCAAGACACCGTTCGTCCCTAGCCAACTCCTTGGAGATGGTAAAACATTCGACAAACTAGAAATCACCAAAGTCAAAGCAGATGAAACCGAAACTATCGAAGTAGACCATCTCTTTGTCAACTACGGCTTCAAGTCTTCTGTTGGTAATCTTAAAAATTGGGGGCTGGACCTCAACCGTCACAAGATTATCGTCAATAGCAAGCAAGAATCTAGCCAAGCAGGTATCTATGCCATCGGGGACTGCTGCTACTATGAAGGTAAGATCGATTTAATTGCGACAGGACTGGGTGAAGCTCCAACAGCTGTTAACAATGCCATTAACTACATTGACCCTGACCAAAAAGTACAACCCAAACACTCGACCAGTTTATAATAAAAGAACCACGAATCAACGATTCGTGGTTTTATAGTTCATCTGCTATCTTGTTTATTTTTCTAAGTCTGTGATTGACGCCACTTTTGGTTAGGGGATTGCTCAGACTATCTGCCAACTGCTGGATAGAGTAGTCTGGATGCTGAATCCGCAACTGTGCTACCTCTTGCAAATCCACGGGTAAATTTTCCAAACCCATTCTATCTTTGATTTTACTGATATTATTGATGGTCTTCATACTAGCAGAAACCGTTCGAGCAATATTAGCTGTCTCGGCATTATTAGCCCGATTGAGATCATTACGGGTTTCACGCAAAATCTTGACGCGCTCAAAATTATCACGCGCCTCCATAGCCCCAATTACGATCAAGAAATCCATGATGTCCTCTGCACGCTGGAGATAGGTAACTGCACCTTTCTTTCGCTCAATAACCTTGGCATCCAGTAAAAATTGCTGGAGGAGAGAGGCTAGTCCTTGGGCGTGGTCTAGATAAACGGAACTGATCTCCAACTGGTACTTGCCAGACTCCGGATCTCGGATGCTACCATTTGCCAGAAAGGCCCCACATAAGTAAGCACGACCAGCCTCCTCATCTGCTAAGATATCGGGATCAATGCCCGTCTCCAAACCAAAGAAGGAATCCGCAAGCCGCAAATCAGCTAAAAGCTCCTGCACCCTCTCATCTGTATAGACCGTATAGACACGATTCTTGCGAAGATTGCTTCTCTGATGGTGACGAATCTCTGACTTGATATCATAAAAATGGAGAAAGGACTCATAAAGGTGCCGAGCCAACTTGGCATTTTCGGTCACGACGGACAAGGTCAATCCTGAAGTCGAGAGACCGATACTGCCAGACATCTTGATGATGGCAGACAATTCATGACGACTGAGATGGTGTTGACCAAGAATTTCCTCTTTTACTGCAACTGTAAAACTCATTTTCTCACCTGTATAATCCGCATCAATTCGTCTACAATCAAATCGCCATCATGGAAGGCTCCTCCATTTTCCAAACGAAGGAAGTTGGATGAAATCACACGAGGAACCTGCTTGCAAAGACCAGCAAAGTCATGCTCTACCTGAACCAAATATTCATCAAAACGGTTGGTATCCATGTATTCTCTAGGAACCTTCTCGATATTAACCAAGACCGTATCAATAAAAGGCCGACCTAAGTGTCGATGGAGGACTTCCACGTGGTCACTGTCTGAAAAGTGCTCTGTTTCCCCACGCTGGGTCATGATATTGCAGACATAGGCGATCTCTGCCTTAGTATCCAAGAGAGCCTGCCCAATCTCCTCAATGACGATATTGGGCAAAATCGATGTAAAGAGGGAACCAGGCCCCAAGACAATCATGTCACTCTCGAGAATAGTATTGACTACTCGACGGCTGGCTTGCGGTGTTTCATCATCCAAGGTATTGGTCACATAGACATGGTCGATCATGCCTGGATGATCTGCAATGTGGCTCTCACCTTCCACCTCAGAACCGTCTTTAAAGACTGCATGCAGTGTCAAAGGCTGATCGCTTGAGGGGTAGATTTTTCCTGTTGTGTGGAAAAAGAGACTTAGCAGCTGCATGGCATTGTAAGTGGACCCTTGCATTTCAGAAAGTCCTGCTATAATGATATTTCCTAGAGGATGACCTGCAAAAGCACCAGCCTCTTCTGAAAAGCGGTACTGAAAAACCTTCTCATAAAATTTAGGCATATCCGACATGGCTACCAGGACATTGCGAAGATCTCCTGGTGGTGTCAGCTGTTGGATATTCTTTCTTAGTTCACCAGAAGAGCCACCATCATCAGCTACCGTTACGATGGCTGCGATATCAACATCCTTTTCTCGCAAGCTTTTCAAAATGACGGGGATACCTGTTCCTCCACCAATTACCGTTATCTTTGGTTTTCTCATGAACGGTTTACCGTTTCCTTTCTTCTGTCTTTGTCACGATGGCTTTCATTGACAGGCCAGTTTTTAGCAAGGTCCTCAGCGATTCGTTTGGCAAAGGCAACACTACGGTGTTGTCCACCTGTACATCCTACTGCGATAGTTAAAACAGACTTGCCTTCTTTTTTGTAACTTGGCAAAATGGGTTCAATCAAAGCGAGTAAGTGCTGATAGAAACTTTCAGACTCTTCATGATTCATCACATAGTCATAAACAGCTTGATCCTCACCTGTCTGATTACGGAGTTCAGGGAGGTAGTATGGATTTGGCAAAAAACGGACATCAAAAACCAAGTCTGCATCGATAGGGATACCATACTTGAATCCAAAAGACATGACTTCGATACGGAAAGACTGGGCCTGTTCTTGGTCTGAAAATTGCTCTGCAATGGTTTTACGCAGTTCACGAGGAGTGAGTTCTGTCGTATCCACCACATTTTGACTCATGTTTTTCAAGGGTGCTAGGAGTTCACGTTCCAGCTTGATGCCATCTAAAATCCGACCATCAGCAGCTAGAGGGTGACTTCTTCTAGTTTCCTTATAGCGTGCCACCAATTCCTTATCTGCTGCGTCTAAAAAGAGAATTTTGAAGTCCAGATCGTCTTGGTTTTCCAATTCATCCAAAACAGCCTGAATCTCTGAAAAGAAGGAACGGCTCCGCATATCGACTACCAAGGCCAGTTTGTGGTCATCATCCTTGGTCTCTACCAACTGCAAAAACTTTGGCAAGAGGGCTGGTGGCATATTGTCAATAGTGAAATATCCCAAATCCTCGAAGGACTGAATGGCTACCGTTTTCCCTGCGCCACTCATCCCTGTCACAATCACCAGGTGAAGTTGTTTCTTTGTCATCTATCTCTCCTTATATCAAAAAAAGTTTGGCAGAGCCAAACTTCAACTAGCTTATCCAATCTCTGCGATCACTTCAATTTCGACTTTTACATCACGAGGAAGACGTGCAACCTCTACAGCTGAACGAGCTGGAAATTCCTCTTTAAAGGCAGTCTGGTAAACCTCATTAAAAGGAACAAAGTCGTTCATATCGCTCAAGAAGCAAGTTGTTTTGACAACATGGTCAAAGTCTGTTCCCGCTTCAGCCAAAATAGCACCGATATTTTTCAAGACTTGTTCTGTCTGTTCTTGGATCGTTTCTCCTACAATTTCTCCAGTTTCAGGAGATAGGGGAACTTGACCGCTCGCAAACAAAAGATTACCAACGATTTTTCCTTGAACATATGGTCCGATAGCTTTTGGAGCTTTGTCTGTATGAATTGTTTTTGCCATTTCTTTCCCTCACAATTTTTCTAATATTGCATCCCAAGCCTGATCCATCCCTGCCTTGCTGACAGATGAAAAGAGGATGAAGTCGTCACTTGGGTCAAAGTTTAATTTCTTTTTGATTGCTGATTCGTGCTTGTTCCACTTACCACGAGGAATCTTGTCTGCCTTGGTCGCAACGATGATAACTGGAATCTCATAATACTTGAGAAATTCGTACATCTGCACATCATCTGCTGACGGGTCGTGGCGGAGATCCACCAAACTGACGACCGCACGGAGATTTTCCCGAGTCGTTAGGTACTCCTCAATCATGCGCCCCCACTTTTCACGCTCCTTTTTGGAAACGCGGGCATAGCCGTAACCTGGTACATCTACAAAACGCATCTTGTCATCAATGTTGAAGAAGTTGAGTAACTGGGTCTTCCCAGGTTTTCCTGATGTACGGGCCAGATTCTTGCGGTTCAGCATAGTGTTGATAAAGCTAGACTTGCCGACATTTGAACGCCCTGCAAGGGCAATCTCTGGCAGTTCATCCTGCGGATAGTGGGACTTGTTGGCTGCACTGAGCAGGATTTCAGCATTGTGTGTATTGATTTCCATAGTCACCTCTAGGCTGTTTCTAGGATGGGTTTTTCCGTTCCATCGACAGCTTCTTTTGTGATGCGGACCAATTTCACATTTTCCTGACTCGGTACTTCAAACATAACATCTAGCATGGTTTCTTCGATGATGGAGCGAAGACCACGCGCACCAGTTTTGCGTTCGATAGCCTTATTGGCGATTTCCTGAAGGGCTTCATCATCAAATTCCAACTCGACATCATCATAAGAAAGCAAGGTTTGATATTGTTTGACCAAGGCATTTCTTGGCTCTTTCAAGATACGAACCAAGTCATCAACTGTCAATTGCTCAAGAGCCGCAAAGACAGGCAAGCGTCCAATCAACTCAGGAATAATACCGAACTTTTGAATATCTTCAGCGATGATTTCCTGCATGTAGGAGCTGTTTTCGTCAATCGCCTTGTTATTTTGGCCAAAACCGATGACTTTTTCTCCCAGACGTTGTTTAACGATTTCTTCGATGCCATCAAAAGCACCACCCACGATAAAGAGGATATTTTTGGTATCTACTTGAATCATTTCTTGTTGTGGATGTTTGCGTCCACCTTGAGGCGGCACGCTAGCAACGGTTCCCTCGATAATCTTGAGAAGGGCTTGTTGCACACCTTCACCCGAAACGTCACGTGTGATAGACACGTTCTCGCTCTTCTTGGCAATTTTGTCAATTTCATCTACGTAGATAATCCCACGCTCTGCACGTTCGATGTTAAAGTCAGCAGCCTGCAAGAGTTTGAGGAGGATATTTTCCACGTCCTCACCCACATACCCAGCCTCAGTCAGAGCTGTCGCATCTGCAATTGCAAAAGGCACGTTCAAGCTCTTAGCCAAAGTCTGGGCCAAGAAAGTTTTCCCTGAACCAGTTGGCCCAATCATCAAGATATTTGACTTCTGCAAATCCACATCTTCTGACTCTTCACGCGTATCGTGGAAATTGATGCGTTTGTAGTGGTTGTAAACTGCCACTGCCAAGGCACGTTTGGCACGATCTTGACCAATCACATAGTGGTTTAAGATATTGAGGAGTTCGATTGGCTTTGGTACTTCAGACAAGTCTGCCAAGACTTCCTCGGCCAACTCCTCCCGAATGATTTCCTGGGCCAACTCCACACATTCATTACAGATAAAGGCGTTGTTCCCAGCGATTATTTTCTTTACTTCTTCTTGGCTCTTGCCACAAAATGAGCAATAAACCATCATATCATTTTTCCTATTTGTAGGCATGATTTCCTTCCATTCTAATTTATCATTCTATCTAAAATAAGGTCATATAAAAAGCGTGAACACTGTTTACCAGATTGGTAAAAGCATTCAACCAGAGTAAAGCAGACAGTCCATAGCGCTTCTTACGAAAAGCCTGTGCTCCAGTCAAAATACAGATCACACACAAAAAAGCTGTAAAAAATCCAAATATACTGCGCTCCATTAGACTTCCTTTCTATCTCGGTATTCGATGGTAAAATCATAGTCGTTTTTCTCATCTCGGGTGTAAGATTTGCTTGCAACTGTCTCAAAACGAGACAAGTCAAACTCCTCAGGAAAATAGGTATCTCCCTCCACCTGAGCATGAATCTGTGTCACGATGATTTCATCTAAATAGGGCTCAAAAGCTTGAAAAATCTGCTTTCCGCCAATGATATAGAGATTTTTTTCCTGACTCTGATACCACGCTAAAACAGACTCCACATTTTGAAATACGAGTGCCCCATCTATGACTTCTTCGCTATTGCGCGTTAAAATCAAGGTTTGCCGTTTTGGAAGCAGACGACGTCCCATGCCATCAAAGGTCACTCGCCCCATCAGTATAGCATGATTTAAAGTTGTTTCCTTAAAATGTTGCAACTCTGCTGGCAAATGCCAAGGGAGACGATTTTCCTTCCCAATCACACCTTTTTCATCTTGGGCCCAAATGGCTATGATTTTCTTTGTCATGCTTCCGTCCTTTTTATTGATACTACTATTTTATCAAAATTCTCCCAAAAAGGCTGTTTTGAAACGCGCGCAAAAGAGAGAAAAGGAGCAGGCTTCATTTAGCCTGCTCCTCTCGTCCCTAGGACATATATTTTTTTGCTTCTGATTCGATTTTTTCGACCACTTCCTGGATACTCAGTCCAGTTGTGTCAAGGTAAACTGCATCCTCAGCCTGTTTGAGAGGTGAGGTTTCACGATGACTATCCTTGTAGTCACGCGCAGCAATCTCTTCTTTCAACGTTTCCAAGTCAGTATCAATCCCTTTAGCAATATTTTCCTTGTAACGACGCTCTGCTCTTTCTTCAACAGAAGCCACTAGGAAAATCTTGAGTTCAGCTTGTGGTAAAACAACTGTCCCGATATCACGCCCATCCATGACGATACCACCTTGCTGAGCAATCTCTTGCTGGAGCGAAACCAGTTGCTCACGTACCTCAGGAATGGCAGCAATGCTTGAAACCTTGTTGGTCACTTCATTTTCACGAATCGGATGCGTAATATCAACATCCCCTACAAAAACAAGTTGCTCACCTGTTTCTGAACGACCAAAACTAATGGGGTGTTGGTTAAGAAGTTCGAGAAGTTGATCTACATTTCCTGCATCCAACTGGTGTTTGAGCGCTATATAAGTCACAGCACGGTACATAGCACCCGTATCGAGATAAGTGTAACCAAAATCCTTAGCGACAATCTTTGCGACCGTACTCTTGCCACTCGAAGCTGGACCATCGATAGCAATTTGAATTGTCTTCATGACCGACTCCTATCTTGTCTTAATCACATCACCTGGGTTGGCAAACCAAGATCCAGATGACATATGAGAAGGATTTAGAGCCTCTAGCTGGGCAATGGAAATCCCTGCACGTTGAGCAAGAGCTGCTTCTCCCTCTCCCGGCTGTACTGTAAGTGTTCCTTCACCCTCTGTATGTTCTTCCGAACTGCTCTCTGAAGGTGTTGATTCAGAAGAAGATGTTTCCTCTACCTTGCTACTTGAAGATGATGATGCTTCCACTTTAGAACTTGAACTTGTAGAAGGAGACGATGCATCATAGAAGTCCTTCAAAGATGAAGTACGATTGCTTCCTCCGGTTGATAGGTAAATCAATACAACTACCATCGCTACAACAATTACAAAGAAGAGGCTAGCTAGAACCGTCAAGACACGATTCGCAACAACGCCTTTCCCTTTTTGTTTCCGGTGTCGACGCTCTGATCTTGTTTCTTCCTCATTGTTTTCGTAGATATCTTCTTGCCATGGTTCTTTTTCCATACCTTACTCCTTGTTTTTTTTACATTTTCTTATTACAATATAAATATGAAAGTCACACTTATACCCGAACGGTGCATCGCCTGCGGGCTTTGCCAAACCTATTCTGAACTCTTTGATTACCATGATAATGGAATCGTTCGATTTTACGATAATCCAGTTGAATTGCAAAGAGAAATCGCTGAGACCAGCGATGTTCTGGAGGCCATCAAAAATTGTCCTACACGTGCACTCCTAAAAGATCCATCGTAGGAAGCAGGGAATAAATATAATTGATTTTTTCTCATTTTTTCCCACACCTACTAGTTTAGCATATTTCTAGGTAAAATTATAGTCTTTTTTGGTTATTTTTTTCCTTCAATATTAGAAAGGTCACTTTTTTCTTTGACAAGATAGAGTGGTCTTTTTTTGGTTTCTAGATAAATCTTACTGATATACTTACCGAGAATCCCAATCGTCAGGAGTTGAATCCCTCCAAGAAAGAGAATGACAACCATCAAAGAGGTCCAACCAGATGTGGGATTTCCTAAGATAAGAGTCCGAAACACTACAAAAACAGTCATCACAAACGAAAGAAAACAAGATAGGAGTCCCACTACAAAGGCTATACTCAAGGGAAAATCTGAAAAGTTAAGAATTCCTTCAATCGAGTAGAAAAAGAGTTGTCTAAAACTCCAACTGGTCTTGCCAGCCTGTCGTTCAACGTTTGGATAATCAAGATAGTGCGTTTTAAAACCCACCCAGGCAAAGAGGCCTTTAGAAAAACGATTGGACTCAGTCAGGGTTAAAATAGCATCTACCACAGACCTTCTCATCATGCGAAAATCACGGATACCTGAGGGCAAGGCTACTGGGCTGATTTTTTGCATGAGACGGTAAAAGAGGTCAGCACAGAAACTGCGGAAAAAGGGTTCTCCTTCCCGACTAGTTCTCCGTGTCCCAACACAGTCTATATCTGCATTTTGGTCTAGTAAGGCTTTCATCTCAAGTAGCATACTAGGAGGATCCTGAAGGTCTGCATCCATCACGACCACCAAGTCTCCAGTTGCATGTTGCAAGCCTGCGTATAAGGCTGCCTCTTTCCCAAAATTTCGTGAGAATAAGACATAACGGACCGCAGGATTTTGCTCCCGATAGGCCTTCAAAAGCTCTAATGTCCCATCGCTTGAGCCATCGTCTACAAAGACATATTCGACTCCTGCTCCCAAGTCAGGAAGCAGAGCTTCCACAGACTGATAAAAAAGAGGAAGTACTTCCTCTTCGTTTAGACATGGGACAATGATTGAAATCATCATCTTAGTCTTCAAATCCATTTGGATGCTTGCTTTGCCAACGCCATGCGTCTTCGCACATTTGGGTGATGTCGAGTTCTGCTTCCCATCCGAGCTCTGCTTTGGCTTTTGCTGGGTATGAGTAGCAGGCAGCGATATCACCTGGGCGGCGTTCTACGATGCGGTAAGGAATAGGACGTCCCACTGCTTTTTCCATATTTTGGATAATTTCAAGAACGGAGTAACCTTTACCAGTTCCAAGGTTATAAATGTTTAGACCTGAACCTTTTTGGAGTTTTTTCAAAGCTGCAACGTGACCTTTAGCTAAATCGACAACATGGATATAGTCACGAACCCCGGTTCCATCTTCTGTATCGTAATCATCTCCAAACACTTGTACTTGTTCTAGTTTGCCCACTGCTACTTGTGAAACATAAGGCAAGAGATTGTTTGGAATTCCATTAGGATTTTCTCCCAAGTCTCCACTTTCATGTGCTCCGATTGGATTAAAGTAACGAAGCAAGACCACATTCCATTCTGAGTCTGCCTTGTAGATATCCGTCAAAATTTCCTCTAGCATGAGCTTAGTACGACCGTATGGATTGGTCACTGAAAGTGGAAAATCTTCTAAGATTGGAACAGTGTGAGGATCTCCGTAAACTGTCGCAGAAGAACTGAAGATGATGTTCTTACAATTATTTTCTTCCATGGCTTTTAGAAGGCTGACAGTTCCAGCGATATTGTTGTCATAGTAGGCAAGAGGGATACGGGTTGATTCGCCAACAGCCTTCAAACCCGCAAAGTGAATCACACCAGTCGGTTCTTCCTGCTTGAAAATATCTCTGAGGGTATCTGTGTCACGGATATCTGCCTCATAAAAAGGAATCTCGACTCCTGTAATTCTCTCAACAACTTCTAAACTTTTACGATTGCTATTGACAAGATTATCCACCACAACCACTTGATGACCTGCTTGGATCAACTCAATAACAGTGTGGGTTCCGATAAATCCGGCACCGCCCGTTACCAAAATCTTTTCTTGCATCTTTTTTCCTCGATTCTCGGATTATTTTTTCTTATTTTATCATTTTTGATAGGGAATGTCATTTGACATCCTAAACCACCTGCTAAAATTTTAGTAAAATGCTTATACTCTTCGAAAATCTCTTCAAACCACGTCAGCGTCGCCTTACCGTGGGTATGGTTACTGACTTCGTCAGTTCGATCCACAACCTCAAAGCAGTGCTTTGAGCTGACTTCGTCAGTTCGATCCACAACCTCAAAACAGTGTTTTGAGCAGCCTGCGGCTAGCTTCCTAGTTTGCTCTTTGATTTTCATTGAGTATTATTCGCTTTTTACTCGTTTGACATAGTTTGCAATTGGATAGTTTACTGGGTCCAAGGTCAACTCCTTGTCTTGGACCAGCTGGGCTAGATGGTAACCGATGATCGGCCCCGTTGTGAGACCTGAAGAACCTAGACCACTAGCCGCATAGACACCTGCTAAACCTGGCACCTGTCCAAAGAAAGGGGAGAAATCTCTGGTATAGGCACGGATTCCTACTCGCTCACCTCTTATAGTAGCTTCAGCCAAGGCTGGGTAGTATGACAAGGCTGCTTCCTCCATTTGTTGAAGCAAGGATTCATCCACCGTCAAGTCAAATCCCATATCATTTTCATGGGTAGCACCTAGGGACAATTTCCCACCTGCAAAAGGAATCAAATCCCACTCCCTTTCTGGCATGACAACAGGGTAAGATGCTAGGTCTTTAGAGAGCTGATAATCTCGGAGTTGCCCCTTTTGGGGACGAACATCTACCTCATATCCTAAAGGTTCCAAAATGTCCCCCAACCAAGCTCCTGTCGCCAAAATAACCTGATCAAACATCTCTTCACCAATCTGGTAACCGGATGCTAAAGGTGTCAGACTCACTTTTTCTTTGACCAGCTTGACTTGACTGGCTTCTAGCAAACGAGTCACTAAGAGGTGACCATCTACTCTCGCTCCACCAGAAGCATAGAGCAGGCGGTCAAATCCCTGCAAACCAGGGAATAATTCATTTGCAGATGCTTGGTCTAAAATGGCTAATTGACCTATCAAGGGAGATTCTTCCCTACGCTGAAGAGCTAGTTCATAGAGTTCTTCCAACTTGGATTCGTCCTTTTTCAAGAGATAAACTCCTGAGCGTTGATAAAAGTCGATTTCCTGACCAGACTTTTCTAAATCAGCCAACAAATCCACATAAAAGTCAGCCCCCAAACGCGCCATCTTATACCAGACTTTATTACGGCGTTTGGAAAACCAAGGACTGATAATTCCCGCTGCTGCCTTGGTTGCCTGACCCTGACCATGGTCAAAAACTGTTATCTCTAGGTCAGCTTCTTTAGAGAGGTAGTAGGCAGCTGTCGCCCCCACAATCCCTGCTCCAATAATGGCAACTTTTTTCATTGTCTTCACCTTCTAACTAGATATGGTGGAAAGGATCGGTCGATGCTTGACTAGGCAAAATATCAATAGACCAGCCCTTTTCTGTCTTCCATTGAGTAAGGAGTGCAGCGATTTTTTCCACAAAAAGCACTTCGATATAATGTCCTGGGTCCAGTGCTAACAGGCCATCAGACAGCATATCCTGAGCTGTGTGATAGTAGATATCGCCAGTGATATAGACATCTGCTCCCTTAGCTAGAGCATCCTTATAGAAAGATTGGCCACTACCACCACAGATAGCCACTCTTGAAATGAGCTTCTGCAAATCACTCTCTTGATAATGCACCATTCGAAGACTATCAAGACCAAAGACTTGCTTGACATGCTGGGCCAATTCCCCAAATGTCTGAGTTTGAATATTTCCAATCCGCCCAATCCCACGTCCTGGGCCTGTTTCTTGCAGATAGGTCGTGTCCTCAATACCTAGCATCTGGCAGAACCAGTCATTTAACCCGTTATCAACGATGTCAATATTGGTATGGCTGACATAAACCGCAATGTCATGCTTGATCAGGTCGATGTAAATCTGATTTTGCGGACGGCTAGCTACCAGATCCTTGATGGGACGAAAGATTGGCGCGTGCTTGACGATAATCAAGTCCACACCCTTTTCAATGGCCTCTGCCACCGTCTTTTCTCGAATATCGAGAGCCACCATGACTCTTTGGGTCTCCTTGTCTAGAGTACCGATTTGCAGGCCACGACTGTCACCCTCCATTGAAAACTCCTGAGGGCAAAAGCCTTCATAAGCTCTAATTACTTCACTTGCTAGCATGGAGCACCTCCTTGATGGCTTGAATTTTATCTACAAGAACTTGACGTTCCTCAATATTCTTTTCTGGGATTTGATTAAGGGCAAACTCTAACTTAGCAGCTTCTTTTTGCCATTTTTGGACAAAGACTGGGCTGACTTCTTTGGACAAGAAGGGACCAAAGCGAACATCACTGGCTGATAGCTTCATTTGTCCTGCTTCCACCACCAAGATCTCATAAAACTTACCAGCTTCTTCTAGAATGCTTTCTGCTACAATCTGAAATCCGTGCTCTTGTAACCAGATGCGCAAGTCGTCTTCACGATTATTGGGTTGGAGGATTAAACGTTCTACACTCGCAAGCTTATCCAATCCTTCTTCTAATATGGTCGCAATCAAACGTCCTCCCATACCAGCAATGGTGATAACCGACACTTGGTCTGCCTCTTCAAAGGCTGCCAAGCCATTGGCTAAACGGACTTGGATTTTCTCCTTTAGACCGTGAGCCTCAACATTTTTAACCGCAGACTGGTAAGGACCTTCCACCACTTCCCCTGCAATAGCGCTTTTGATTTGGCCTCTCTCAACTAACTCAATAGGCAGATAAGCATGGTCACTCCCCACATCTAGTAAAATAGCTCCCTGTGGTACAAAAGACGCCACCAATTCTAATCTCTTTGAAATCATCTTCTCTCACTTTCCAAAACTCTATTACCTCTTATTATACCATATTTCAGCTAGCAATCTTTCACCTAAAAAGACCGCAATCCACAGATTGCAGCCTTTCTTTATTTTCTGGCTTGGTAACGACTAGTCAAGATGAAAATCACGGTAAATACCAGCATCATGGCCCCATAAACAGGCAACGTTTGTCCTGTCAAGGTTGAAATTTCAAGCAACTTTTGGATCATTGGGAAAAGAGCTGTGGCTAGGAAACCACCTACTGACCAGACAACCAAGAGGACACGCCAGAGGGTAAATGGCATGCAAGCTCTAAATACGGATAAGAAACCAATTGACCCAAGGAGATAATAGAGTAGGGTTGAGATTTCTAACTCAGACCAACCTTGACTCGCTCCAAATATTTTCACAAAGAGAACGCTGAACACGACCATGAGTGCGCTTGGTAGGGCGCGAAGCATGGATCTTCTGAGGAAGTTTGGTTCAACAGGCTTGATATTTCGCTCAAAAGTCAGAACGAATGGTGGGAACCCTTCCACAAATTGGTCGATCATGGTAATCTGGATTGGAATGAAGGGGAAAATCAAGATCCATTCAGACCGCCCTAGTAAAACACTAGCAATACAAATCACCGCGAGCAAGAAGGAATAAATCGTCTTAATCAAGAAAATCGGTGCAATGTGGGCAATGTTATTAACCACGCGACGACCTTCAAAGAGAATCTCAGGAACATCATTAAAGTCTGAGTTCAAGAGAACCAGATTGGCAATCTGACGAGTCGCAGGATCTCCCTCAGCCATCACGATAGAGCAGTCTGCTTCACGAAGGGCCAGAATATCATTGACACCGTCCCCTGTCATAGCCGTTGTATGACCCGCTTTTTTCAGGGTTTGGATGATGAGTTTCTTTTGATGAGGGGAAACACGTCCGAAAATAGCTGTCTCTTCAGCCATGGCAATCAATTCCTCATCCGTGATTTTTGAACAATCTACATAGCTGTGATAGTCTGCAAAACCAGCTTTCTGGGCAATGCTGGAAACCGTGACTGGATTATCACCAGAGATAATCTTGAGGCCCACTTCTTGAGAACGGAGATAGTCTAGCGTCTCTGCTGCTCCCTCTCGAATAGGATCCAAGATCTCCAGCAGTGCCAAGGCTTGAATATCAGATGGTTTTTGTGGCTTGTGGTGGTCTAGTTTTTCTTGGCTGAGAGCCAAGACCAAGACACGTGACCCTCTCTCTAGGGCCTCTCTGGCTTCAGGGACTTCAGAGTCCAACAACATCTCAGGCGCCCCTAAAAAAACCGTCCCCAGACCTTCTAACTCCATAGCTCCCCACTTACGGTCGCTTGAGAAAGGAAGATTCGAAAGCATAGGATAAGCAACTTCTCCCACAAAACGCTGGCGAATAGCCTGGGCTGTTGGATTTTTATCCTCACTGTGAGCTATGTAGCTGGTCAAAATGCTGGCAATCGCATGCTCACCATACTCTTCAGTCAAAGGAATAACTGCCTCCACCTGCATCTTTCCTTGGGTGATGGTTCCCGTCTTGTCCAGACAGAGCATATCCACGCGCGCCAAGGTCTCGACAGAGTACATCTCCTGCACCAATACCTTTTTCAAGCCCAGCTTGATCACCGCAGTCAAGAGCGAAGTGATGGTCAAAAGGGCGATTCCCTTGGGCAACATACCCAAAAGGGCTGTTGACGAATTTACAACGGATGACTTGAGGGATAGGCCTTTTAACATCAAGGCTTCTAGCAAGAGAGCTAGACCAAAGGGAATGATAATCTTCCCAGTAAAACCAGCTAGCTTGTCCAGCGATTTCATGATACGGGAGTTGATCGGTTTCACTGTCTTAGCTTCCAGCATGAGTTTGGAAGCATAGTTGTCTGCCCCGACATGGTGAACTTGAGCCAAAACTGCGCCACTGGCTAGGAAACTCCCTGATAAAAGCAAGGCATCCACTTCTTTTTGAACCAAATCACTCTCACCCGTCAACATAGCTTCATTGACTTCCGCAAATCCTTCCAGAACCAGAGCATCACTAGGGATTTGCTCTCCAGCAGACAGACGAATGACATCTCCTAGAACCAACTCTTCTGGATCGAGAGCAACTTCTTGACCATCACGGATGGTTTTGACCTTTTCCTTGGTCATGAGATTGAGCTTGTCCACCATGTGTTTGGCCCGTAGCTCAGTCACAATCCCAGAAAAAGCGTTAAAGCAGATAACGGCAAAGAAAACCAGATTGCTCCAAGCCTGTACAAAGGCAAGCGCTAGGGCAATAACAAAGTTTAATGCGTTAAAAAGTGTAAAAACATTTCGTTTGATGATTTGCCAAGTACTGGTACTGGCTGAAGCGGTAAAGTCATTGACCAAACCTTGAGCCTGTCTTTCCTTGACTTCTCTTTGGGTTAATCCCATAATCTTATTTTTATCCATAAATTCTATCATATCATTTTTTTTAAAAGAATTCTAATTCCATCTAAAACTGTTGGCTGATAACTGAAAAAGTTTGCCAGTAGTCTTTTGATAAGGTATAATAATAAAAGCAATACAATCGAAGGAGATCTCATGTTTTATACTTATTTGCGTGGACTAGTCATACTGATCTTGTGGTCCATCAATGGCAATGCCCACTATCACAATACTGATAAAATCCCTAGCCGAGACGAAAACTATATCCTCGTCGCTCCTCACCGTACCTGGTGGGATCCTGTTTACATGGCCTTTGCGACCAAGCCAAAACAGTTCATCTTTATGGCCAAAAAAGAGCTGTTTAACAACCGTATCTTTGGCTGGTGGATCCGTATGTGTGGCGCCTTTCCTATCGACCGAGAAAAACCTAATGCCTCTGCCATCAAGTACCCTATCAACGTCCTCAAAAAAAGCGACCGCTCTCTCATCATGTTTCCAAGTGGGAGCCGTCACTCAAATGATGTCAAGGGTGGAGTTGCCTTGATTGCAAAAATGGCTAAGGTTCGCATCATGCCTGTTACCTATACCGGTCCCATGACCTTGAAAGGCTTAGTCAGCCGTGAACGTGTGGATATGAACTTTGGAAATCCTATCGATATCTCAGATATCAAGAAAATGAATGATGAAGGAATCGAAATGGTTGCAGACCGTATCCAAGCAGAATTCCAACGTTTGGATGAAGAAACCAAACAATGGCACAACAATCAAAAACCAAATCCACTCTGGTGGTTTGTCCGCATCCCTGCCCTCATCCTTGCTGTGGTTGTTGGTATCCTAACAATCATCTTTACCTTCATTGCAAGCTTTATCTGGAATCCAGATAAGAAGAGAGAGTCTCTTGGTTAAAAAATACAATTATCCCTTAGCTTTTGCCAAGGGATATTTCTTTTATTCGATTTTCCATTTTTGGGACAACCAGTTGGAAAAGGCTAGAAATCGCTCAGCAACTTGCTCATGATGCCCAAAAGGATCAAAAACAAACTGACCAGTCAGATAACGTTTCTGAAGACTGGTATGGATCTGCTCAGCATAGGCTGGTGCTTGAGCCAAGCGATTGGTATGATGGGCTCCTTCTGTTTGGCCATTCTGTAAATACAGCAAACAATCTAAATTTTTCACCTTTTCTTCCTTGCAATAAGTCACAAAATCAGGATACCAAAAGGAACCACAGATAGAGAAGACACAGGAGACCTTGTCAAAGCTGAAAAGACTGTATACTGCCACCAAACCACCTAGTGAGTAACCTCCATAAGCAAGGCGATTTTTGTCCAGGCGATAAAGCGACTGCAACTTGTCTAAAAGATCTCCAAATAAATGACTATGATAGGCATTTGCCTGACCGCCAAAATCTGGAGCCCCCTCTCTCAGAGCAACTGCCTTCCATGGAGTGTAGTCGTCTAGGCGATTTTTAGAGGTCAAGCCCACTAAAATCACAGATTCTGAAAGGGAAGATAGAAAATCCAAGTTTCCATCATTCAAGAGAATAGCTGGATAGGTTTGGTTAGGATCATAGGTCGAAGGAAGGCTGATCTTAACTTGAATCCCTTCCCAATCAAACTCATTATTTATTGATAAAGTCATTGATTTTTTCAAGGGAATCAATTACTGCTGGACCATAATCCATCAACTCATCGTAAGAAATGGTCATGATTTTTTGATTCTTAATAGCAGGAACATTTTCCAAAACTTCATTTGCCTTCATCAACTCTACTGCGTTAGCATCCAATTTTTTATTGCGGTCGCTGGTTACATAGATAATCAACTCAGGATCCATTGACACGAGATTTTCCAAGGTCAAGCCTGATGTTCCCGTTGCAACGTTGGTATAACCAAGTTGATTTAACAAGTTTTCTTGCAAAGCAGATTTGTAAGCACCGAAGGTTTCGTCATTATAAGCAACCATAATCAAAGCCTTTTTCTTTTCACCTTGGTTTGTTGGGTTTGCTTTCTTAACAGCGTCAATTTTAGCTTGTAATTGGGCTGCGTATTCATTAGCCTTGTCCTGAACATTGAAAATCATTCCAAGATTTTTGACATCTTCTACAATATTTCCCAAATCTTGCTGAATCGTTGAGAGAGAAGCTTTTTGTGTATAGACTGGGATTTTATTTTCATTCCAAGTGCTAACTGTTCCCAAGGATTTTTCAGAAAACATCATGTTTCGACCCATCACCGCATCTGGCTCATAAGAAAGGACTGTCTCTTGTGAGACTGTTTTTTTATCCCCAATTTGAGGAATGGTCGCAATCGCATCCTTGTATTTGTCCGTCACAGCATTGTCAGGGTTAAGCATGCCAGCAATTTTATCCTTCAAGCCTAACTCCAATAAGATTTCAGTGGTTGAAAGATTGTTGGTGATAACTTTTTCAGGTGCCTTGTCAAAGACTTGTTCGACTTCATTTCCCTTAGCATCATAGGTCTTGACCGTTAGCGGATAAGTCGTCTCTGTGCTGGCCTTTTGGCTTGTTTCTGTGCTAGACTGTGTGGTAGTTTTTTCTGTAGTAGTATTACCACAAGCTGCCATGGTTAGGGTAGCTACTGTTACGAGTAAAATGCTTAGTGTTTTTTTCATCTTGTTTTCCTTTTCATTTTTATAAATAGTGAATCATGGCTTGCTGATCCTCGGTCCAAGTCACCTGACTTTGAACTCCGTATACAGTTTGCAATGACTCAGGGGTGATGGTCTCCTTTGGAGTCCCTTGGTAAAGGATTTCCCCCTCTTTCATCAGATAGAGATAATCCGAATAGCGACAAGCAAGTTGAATATCATGTAGGACAGCTAAAACATTGACCTTGAGATTCTTCACAATGGCCAACAAGTCTAACTGGTACTTGATATCCAGGTGATTGGTTGGTTCGTCCAGGAGCAAGAGAGTGGGTTCTTGCGCCAAGGCGCGTGCTAACAAGACTCGTTGTTTCTCCCCCCCTGACAGGGACGAATAGAGACGAGTTTTCTTCTCAAGCATATCCACCTTGACGAGAGCATCTTGAACGAGGGCATAATCTCTTTCCTTTTCCTTCTGTAAAAAAGACAGGTGGGGAGTTCTTCCCAGCAAGACGATTTCCTCAACTGTACAATCAAACTGCAATTGATTAAACTGGGTAACAACTGCCATCTGCTTAGCCGTTTCTTTGAGTGACCAATGCTCCAGTGGCTTTCCATCTAAGCTTATCAAGCCTTTGTCCGCCTTTTCCTGACGATAGAGGAGTTTAAGCAGACTGGTTTTCCCACTTCCATTTGGCCCTAATATCGTGTGAAATTGATGCCCCTCAACCTTAAGAGAAACTCCTTTGAGGATTTTTTTCTCTCCTAGTCCAAAGTGGACATCCTGACAAATCAAGTCCATATCAGGCCCTCACCTCCCTTCGCCTTCCTCCAACAATGTAGATAAAGAAGGGAGCACCTACTAAGGCTGTGAAAATGCCAATCGGCAACTCAGCGTTTGGAATGATGATACGAGAGAGTACATCTGCCCAGATGACAAAGAGGGCACCCAGTAAGGTCGCAACGGGAAAAAGCCTCTTGTAATTCGTTCCTACTAACCCTCGAGCTAAATGTGGAGTAATCAGACCGACAAATCCAATAATCCCACAGGTTGCCACTAAGACAGCTGTCAGCACAGCCACCATTGTTACATAAAGATACCAATAAAAGCGTAAAGGAATCCCTAAAGTTAAAGCAGTCTCATCTCCCATCATCATCGCATTAAAAACACGATACTGGGTAGCGAAAAATAGAAAGGCCAATCCTACTACTATAGTTGGCAGGACTAAGTCAAACCAAGTAGTCCCTGCAAGCGAACCCATGGTCCAAAACTTAATGGTCATCACACTGTCCGCATTAGCGCCAACAGAGATAATAAAGTTGGAAAATGCCAGAAAGAGAGCATTGACCACCGTTCCTGATAAGATCAGACTAGAAGTCGTCATCCTGCCCTGCATAGAGGCAATGATAAGGACAGCAATTGTTGCCAAGATAGCTCCAAGAAAAGCTCCAAGGCTAATCACCAATTTTAAACCAAGAATGATGCTCAAAGTTGCCCCTAGAGTTGCACCCGCAGAAATTCCTAAGACATAAGGCTCTGCGATGGGGTTGTTTACCGTGGACTGCATCACGCTACCACACATAGAAAGACCAGCCCCTACTATCAGACCTAACAATACTCGGGGGAATCTCATGTTCCATACAATGGCAAGAGTAGACTTGGAAACCTCTCCTATCTCAAGAGGAAATCCCAATCTACTCAAAATGATCCGATAGGTATCTCCTAAGTCAATCGCTACGGATCCCATAGAAACAGCTAGAAAAAGTGAAATCCCTAAAATACCTAGCAAAACACCTAAAAGTAACACAAATTGCTGGTCTTGTCGGCTTCCAGAAAATTTGGAAAGCATGCAAACCTCCTTTGATAGAATCTTAAAAATTTAGAAAATTCTCATGAAAAGTATACCATATTTTCAACAATGGAACAAGATGAGAAAAATAAATATAGTTGGTCTTACAGTGCTAATAATCGTAACCGAAGATTATACTTAGGTATATCGAGGTAAAGTGACAACATAAAAAGCCCTCTAAAATTAGAGAGCTGATTTGAGCCCGGGCTAAAATCCTAGTGAAACAAAAAAATCTACACGATCAGAAAAGTCTCTATCGTGCCATTTTCATACATGATGTATAGTCCAAGTAGAATGAATACTATGGGCACAATGATTCGCTCGTATTTTTCAATTGTCTCGAATATTAACGGAATAGAGGATAACACCCGACTAATCTCGCAAAAGATAATTATGCCGATTACAAACACAAGCAACGCCACGAGGGTCTGTGACCAATCTAACGAAGCAAAATAAGGTATATAGATACCTAAATTATCTCCGCCAGACGCAATTGTCAGCAATGTAACTGTCCAAAACAGTTGATTTGCCTTGCTTTGTTCTAATCTTTCAATAATTTCTTCCTCTTCTTCCTCACCTTCTCCAACAATTGCAAAGCGAATCCCTAAATAGATAGGGATTAAACCAAGCAATCCAACCATCCATTCTTCAGGCACGAAATTAACGACATAAGCAGCAACTAAACTCGCCCCTACAAGTAAGCCTGTTCCTAGATATTGCCCCGCATAAATATGCCATTTCTGTTTATTCTGTGATAGCTGTGCAAATAAAATAATTAAAATAATTAAATAATCGATACTGGTGGAAATATAAACACCAATAGCAGATATGATTGTCTGTCCCATAAAAACCTCCTGTATTAGTTAGTAATAAATCAGCAGATTTTAGGAGAGCACAGACACATTAATTTAGCTATCGCTAGTGGGTAATGTCGAACGTAGGAAAGCATTTTACTCCTCCTCAAAACGTAGTTACAAAGTAATTTCTAACTGGAATTCGGTGACTACTTCCATGTAAAGTATAACATACTATACTTTACTTCGTAAAGTGTGGGCTCTCCGAGGGGGCTTGCAGACAGTTACTCGGCTTGAAAAGCCGAGTAACTGCGCACCTTCATGGTGTCATTAGCTGATACCATTTGAGGTTTTTGTAGTCACTCAGCAGATAGTAGGAATTTTCCGTCTTGTTTTTGTAGTCTCCAAAATTGTGACCGATAAAACCTCAATAAAAAAGCCCTCTGAATATCAGAGAGCTTGATTTGAGCTCGGGCTATAATCCTAGTGAAAAAGATGAAACTCCTTGTGTTCATCGAACACTGTGTCCTTTCCCTATTTTCATACGGATTTTTGGCGCCCTTAGCATCATAATTCTTGCTGGATAAAACGTTTATAGACTAGGCGACGAGGCGAAGATTGTACAAAAATGTTCGTGAAACAAAAAATCTCCCCGAAGGGAGATGATCTGGTTTATTTTACCTTACAGTGCTAGGAACCGTAACCGAAGATAATACTTGAGTATATCGAGGTAAGGTGACAACGCAATATAAGTGGAAAATAAAGCAGATTAACGACGAAGTCCAAGAGAGTTGATCAACTCACGGTAACGGTTAACGTCGTTTTTACGCAAGTATGCAAGCAAGTTACGACGGCGACCGATTTTCTTCATCAATCCACGGTAAGTAGCGTGGTCTTTTTTGTGTTGTTTGATGTGTTCGTTAAGGTGGTTGATTTCCCAAGTAAGGACAGCAACTTGAACCTCTACTGAACCTGTATCACCTTCGTGACGTGCATATTGTGCAATGATTTCATTTTTTTTCTCTTTTGAGATTGCCATGATGTTTCTCCTTTTTATTTGGCTTCATCCGAGTGACAGGTTGGCATGCCTGTAACCAAGAAGAAGTTATTTGTCTTTACGACAGTTCTTATTCTACCAAGAAGCAGAGACTTTGTCAACTGATTTACTGTTTAAAACCTTGAATTACTCTACTGATTTCAGGGCTTCAAGCATATCCACTTTTCTTACAATTAAGTCACTCTTTACTATCATTATAAGGCTTTTTCAACTGGTTGGTAACTAGAAGCAAAAACAAAAAAGCCTAGGAACCCTAGGCTTTCTGTTTATAGATTATTTTCCAAGGTAGTATTCAGAAACTACATTCAATTTTTCGTCGAATTCGAATACCAATGGTGGGAAGTTAGGGATTTCCACGTCCATGATTTCGTCATCTGATAATTGTTTGATGTGTTTTACAAGGGCACGGATTGAGTTACCGTGAGCTCCTACGAATACGTTTTTACCATCTTTAAGTGCTGGAGCGATTTTGTCTTCCCAGAATGGAAGGGCACGTTCCAAAGTCACTTTCAAGTTTTCAGCATCTGGGATAACTGAGTCGTCAAGTGAAGCGTAACGACGGTCAGTGTGAGCTGAATGCTCATCATCACGATCCATGTTTGGAGGCAATACATCGTATGAACGACGCCAGATGTGAACTTGTTCATCACCAAATTGTTCAGCAGCTTCAGCCTTGTTTTTACCAGTCAAACCACCGTAGTGACGTTCGTTCAAGCGCCATGATTTTTCAACTGGAACCCACAATTGGTCAGAAGCTTCAAGAGCCAAGTTTGTTGTTTTGATTGCACGTTTCAATACTGAAGTGTAAGCTTGGTCAAATTCGATACCAGCTTCTTTGATCAATTTACCAGCGTCAATCGCTTGTTGTGTTCCTTTTTCAGACAAATCAACATCAGCCCAACCAGTGAAAAGGTTAGCTTTGTTCCATTCAGACTCACCGTGGCGAGCAAAAACCAATTTTACCATTAGATGGATTCTCCTTTTATTTTTCGAGGTTTCCCTCGTTTATCTATTCTATTTTACACAATTTTTCACAAAAAAGCTAGTTAAAATCAACTAAAAAGAGAGAACAGTGTCCTCTCATCTAGTTATTATTAATTCGCGATATTCAATCAAGAAACGATTGCAATTATTTGTTATTTAAAGCATCAATTAAACGATCAGTATTCTTAGTTACATTAGTATCATTGTAACGATTATGAATTAGACCTCCAATTGTTTCTTTGCAATTTTCAAGATTAGCTTTTTCAAATACTACCACACTGACAACATGTGTTCCACCAGAAGTAAGATGCAAAACTAGTAGAGTCTGAAAAGCGCTTAGCACTGTTAATACATCATAAGCCGCTAATATCAATCCTCCGATAAATGAATTTGCATCATTGAAAGGCCAATAAGAGCGAAAATTATATCCCAAGCAAATGATTTGAAATCAAGACGAAATGAACTATCTACACTTGCAACATGATCAACAGGAATTGTTTTATTTTGAGAACCCAGTGGAATAACTTTTAAAATAGTAGGGTTAGAAGTTTTTATAAAGACTCCCTCTAAAGTAATGGAAGCTTTTAAATAGAATGTTAAATACGATGTAATGAAAGATTGTTTCATAATATTCTCTTTTTATTTTTTCAAGTTGTATTACATCATGTTTTCTTATAAAAAAGCATTTTGCTAACATATTCTTTTGCCAGATAATTCTTTAAATAAAAAAACAACCCTCAAACGGATTGTTTCACTAGACTATCAGACAAGGCCACGGACTTCTTTCAAAAATTTAGAAAAAGAAACAGCGCCTTTAATGATTAGAAATCCTCCTATCCACTCGGTCGCTGAAAGAAAGCCCAGCACGCCACCAATGATAAATAAAATAGATGGCAGCATTCGAAGTTGTTGATCCTCTTCGAAATAGATTAGCATAAAGGTTCCTAATGCAATCATCAAAATCTTAAAAAATGTCAGGAGCAGGGAAAAGGCAACCGTGGCAACCAGCATTTTTGAAGGATCTTTATAGATGATGGCCCCAGTATAGGATAGCAAAAATCGTAGAACAGGTCCCAAAAGCAAGGTTATACCTGCCAGCATACCCAGTCTCCAATTGAGTCGAACCAATCTATCTCTCTCCATAAGAACCTCCTTCTCTCGTAGCTATCATTCTACCACATTTCCCCAAGAAACAAAAGACCTTCTCAGTCACAAACAAATCGCCTACCGGCTTTCAGACAGCCCGACATAAAAAGAGAAGATCTGTCGATCCTCCCTTTTCATTTTCCACCCCTTATTTCTTAAAAATAGAGGTTCTGAAGTCGTTTGTTTGGTCAAGATAGGCCTTAAAGATTGCTCTCTTCAACTTATGAACGGCACTATCATACTCTGGATTATAGTTGCTCCAACGAGGACTTACAGCATCCTTGAGAACAGCTTGATCCATGAGGGCTTGCAATTCACTCACTTGATTGATGGTCTCTGTCGTATAGTTTGGCCATGATTTTGTCGGATCTTTAAAGGTCACTTGTTTCAAGTTTTTAAACTGATCCACACGTTCTTTATACATGGCTTTCTTAAAGGCAGCCCAAGATGCATACTTGCCTTCAAATACCTTGTCCAATACAAGTTTATCGGTCACCAATCCGCGTTCTTTACCATAGAGATTGATAGTTTTACCTTTTTGTTTGGCAACTTCTTCGTATTGGTTTGAGATATAAGGTACCATTCCATCCTTAAAGCCTTTGGAAGCCAAAAGTTCGTAAGCGATCCGACGTCCCATAAGGTCACCAGGTGTTCCTTTCTCACTGCTGAGAGCTGAATAGATTGGGGCAAAGAGTTTAATCGTATAGTATCCATTTCGCTCGTAGTCTCCAGATTGGTACTCACGAGATGACAAGATGTTATGGTCAATCAAACTATCAAAGTTAGTTAGTTTTTGGGCCTCTGCTTCTGTCAATTCTTTGACTACGTTAGTAGCGTATACCTCATTGCCATCTACTGGATCTTTCACATACTTGTTCTCAATCTTTCTGAGAGCCGCTATTTTCTGGTAAACATTTAGTTTGTTAACGATTGATTGCCCTTCGAGGTATTCCAGCATGTAGATAAGGTCAAACATGTTATGGACATAGCTCTGAAGATCTCTTGCGTTTTGGAATCTCTCTGTCGGATCCAAGACTTGCAGACGGGAGCCCTCTGTACTATCTGATGTTGAGTGTTTCAAGATAGAATTGATGGTAATGGTTGCGTCACTTGGTTGGTCAGGGGCTTGCAATAAGCCTTTTGCAAAGAACTCTGGTCCCAAGCCACTTCTTCGACCATAGCCACCAAGGTAGATATCCTGATCGGAATCATGGGTCATCTCATGGGTATACGTAATGGCTCCATCCTTGTCCAGCATACGGTAAGACATATAGTAGACACCATCCCCTGTTGCGTAAGCTCCATGCTGGTTGTGTACTACCTTATTGCCAACTGGTCCAAAGAAGTTCTTCATGGCAGTATTGGAACTATCAAACTTAGCCTCCACTGTGGCTTTTCCAGAGGTTGTGTCATCCCCAAACTTATAGGCATCATAAAGGAGAATCGTACGATAGAGTTTTTCACGTCCCTCATTATCTAAAATACGATACCAATAATCGTAGTGATCTCGCTGACGTTTGGCTGTTTCACGCGCATTTTCTTCTACAAAATCATTGAGAGCCTTGCCCGCTTTATGCTCGCTATTGCGGTAGCGATCATAGGCTCCAAATCCTAGGCTGGACATGGTCGAGATGACAAATACTGATTTCTCTGGCAAGGTTAGGAGAGGCAAGACCATATTGCGGTATTTCCATGTGGCACTAGTAATGCGGTCATAGACACCTATAGAATACTTGGTGCCAGCTTGCTCTTGCTTGGCTTTAACCTCTTCGATAGAGGATTTTTCTTCGACGATGTAAGCCTTAGTCTCTGATTTAAACCAGTCATTGTTGCTTTTCTCTGGTAAAAAGACTTTTCGGTAATGTTCTAGCGTGCTAAATAAATCTGTCGTTCCATGCTGGTTGGCAAGACTGATACCATAAGTATCGACATTATTCTTAGCTAGAAGATTGTTAAAGCCAGATTTACCCAACTCAATCAGAGTGTCCAGTGGTGAAGCATTTCCCTTACCAAAGAAGTCCAGGTGGTACAGAACCAGGTCTTTGACGTTTACTTGACCATAGCTGAAGTTATACCACCGTTCCAGATACGTCAAACCAAGTAGCAAGGCTTCCTTGTTGCGCTTGATTTTATCTACAAGATAGCCCTTGGTAACTGGGTTGTCACCAGCCAGTCCGGCATCAGCTGACAAGAGTTTTTTCAAACTGTCTTCCAAATGTTCCTTTGTTTTGGCAAACTGGTCTTCTAGATAGAGCTCGGTTTGCTTCACTTTTGGAGAAATACCGAGTGTCTTTCTGATGCCTTCTGAATGGTAGTCCACCTGCTGCAATTCAGGTAAGACTTGTTTGATGATAGAGCTTTGGTCATACAAGAATTGGTTTGGCGTATAGAGAAGACCCGTATTTCCTAGACTATATTCTGCTAATTTGGCAAAATCAGCCTGGTATTTGAGATTGAGTTTTTCAGATGAATGGTCCTTGTAGTGTAGCAAGAGTTTGTTTGCAGTCTCTTTGTTAGAAACAATGTCTGTGATGACTTGGTCATCCTTCATCATAACTGCTGACAAGAGCTCTTTTTGATATAACAGACTGTTCTCATTGACCAGATTTCCGTATTTGACGATAGTTGCCTTGTTATAGAAAGGTAGTAATTTTTCAATATTTTTATAAGCCAAAGCGCGCTTAGCTTGATAATGGGCCACCTTAGAAAAATCACTTTCTTTACTACCACTTGTTGAAAGGGGCTCCACTGTTGGTAGAGTGAGAGGATTGATGGCTGCTTTTTTGCTTTCGATTTGGGAAGCATCCAGCATTGTTCCTCTTTCTTCAAAGGATTCCTTGCTGACGACCTCATCCTTGACCATAGTGACATTGTAGACTCTGTTGGACTTGCTACTGAATGTGTCCTTCACCTTCATTCCATTGTAGTGGTAGCCGGTAATGGCATTTCCGTTGGTTACATTGACATCACTGAGAACATTGGTCAATCTTCCAGCATGCTGTTCCTCATTAGTTTTTCGATCCCACAAATAGCCTGCTACTCCCGCGACTCTACCAAAGTGCTTGGCATTGTTAATATCGCCTTCAGCATAGCTATCTTGGATTTGTGCATCCTGATCTACTAGACCTGCAAGACCACCCACTGTCTGATCTGAACTATTTGTGTTGGACGAAATGGCTACTGTCGCTTTTGACTTAGTAAGTAAAGCCTTGTCACCTGTCAAATGACCGACCAGACCACCGATATTGTAGACAGCAGTCGTCTCATACGTGTTGATAATTCTTCCCTTGAAACTGCTCTCTGTGATGCTTGATTGATCAGCCTTAGCCAGCAAACCACCGATACCACGTTCACCGGCGAGAACACCATCAACGTGAACTTGCTTAATCTTTGTGCCATTCTGAGCTTTATATGCTAGTGAACCGATATCATCTTTCCCTGAAATAGAGACATTTTTCAGACTCAATTTTTCTACTGTGGCGCCATTCAAGGTTTCGAACAGAGGCTTTTTCAAGTTGTAAATAGCATACTGCTTGCCATCTTTTTCACCGATCAGCTGACCAGTAAAGATACCCTTGATGTAGGACTTTTCATCAGATCCCAGTTCCACTTCGTTGGCATTCAAACTGGCTGCTAAATGATAGGTTCCAGAGAGATTCTGGTTGATAGCTTTGACTAGGTTGCTAAAGGAAGTAAAGGTTGTTGTTTCCTCTGTAGCCTTCTTAGCTAGGTAGAAGGTGAAATTATCGACATATTTATTTTCTAGCTCTTGCTGGAGATTCTCAGCCTTGGCTGTGATTTTATAAACTGGCTGGCCATCTTTCGATTCAGCCGTTATTGAAGCGACTGGTAGATAGACATCTTTAAATGACGAGGATTTAACCTTGACAAAGTAAGTGTCTGGATTACTTGGGACACCGTCTAAAGAAACGTGTTGTTTGTAAGTACCATTGGTCTGACCATACAACTCCAGATCCGAAACATTTCTTAATTCAAGTGTTTTTTCTGGATCTTTTTCTTTTGGTTTTTCTGTCGGAGCTTCCGGTTTTACTTGCTCGGTATTGCCCGTATACTCTGGAAGAGGAGCGACTTGTTCCGGTTCAACGACGGCTCCTGCTTGAGTGCCTGTATAGGCTGGTGTTTCAGTTGTCTCTGGGGCTACTATTGCACCAGATTGCGTATCTGTATGCTCTTGTGTCGGTGGCACCTGTTCCGGTTCTACGATTGCTCCAGACTGCTCGCCTGTATAGTCTGGTTTGTTAGTCGTTTCTGGTTCCACCAAAGCCCCTGACTGGACGCCCCCAACCTCTGGCACAACTTTTTCCGGTTCAACAATGGCACCAGCTTGAGTTCCCTGATACTCAGGCAATGGAGCAACTTGCTCGGGTTCAACGACTGCTCCTGCTTGGGTGCCTGTATATTCTGTTTTTTCAGCTGTCTCTGGGGCTACAACCGCTCCCGCTTGCTCGCCTGTATATTCTGGTAATGGAGCCTGCGTCTCAGGCTCTCCTTTTCTTGCAGACTGAGGTGCTTCACTCGCAGCTACTGCCTTCTTAGTCCCTTTCTCAACTATACGTGGCAAGGCTTCTTCTACTTTAGTTGAGAGAACTTCCCGAGAAATTTCTTGGTTTTCAACTGTGAAAATGCGAACAAGTTCAATCTTCTTCCCAGCACGACCTTCTTGTTTGACATGGATGGTTCCCTCTGTTAGTTCTGGATTTTCCTGCACCACTTCTGAAAAGTCTAGTTTGGTTACAATCGCTTGGTCTTTGTATAGGAGTTCTGGTTTGTTCACGCGACCAGCCAAGACTTCATCCTGAGGATCCACACTCGCAAGACCAGACGGATTTTGATTGGATGAATCTTGAGAAGGGATTGGTTTTTCAGCAGGGAGTGTAGGGGATGGAGCTTTCTGCTTATCTCCTGCCTTTTGCCCACCCTCATTGGTCTGGAAATGAGGTTGAACCGTATAGTCAAGTTTCTGATCCCTAGCAACAGTTTCTTGCTGATTAATCTCTTTGTCTTGCTTAATATAACCTAGGTAGGTATAACCCGATAAGGCGCGTGGCAATGGCAGACTATCTCCTTGAGATAATTGATATTCTTGATTGTACTGGAGCAAAAGTTGATTTTCAATAGCCTGAACTGAAGAAGCCAAACCGCTACCCATCCCTGTTACCAAAATCACATTCAAGAGAGCTTTCTTTTTGCCTTTCTTTTTCGATACGACAAAAATAAGAAGGCTAATCGAAGCTAGGACTCCACCTGATAAAACGCTAGTAAGGCTATTCTGCCCACCTGTATTGGGCAACTGACCTAGCTGGGCTTCCTCATCCATACGGTAGACTAGATAGTAAGTGCTCTCACTATCTTCAGCAATCTTCGGAATATCCTTGACAATCAAGTCCTTTTCTTGCCCACTCAGCTCCGTATCCGTCACATATTTGTAGTGAATAGCTACATTTTCTTGAGCAAATACGGTTCCACTACTCGCAATGGACACAAAAAATAGGCTTGAAATCGAAGCTGACACAAGTCCAATTGCTAATTTTCGTAAGGAGAAACGATGCTGCTTCTCTCCAAAAAACTTTTTCATTCTAAATCCTCTCAACTTTTACCTTCTATCAAGAAATTAACTAGTATTATATTTTGATATAGGTATTTCACATCCACCATTATACTATAAAAATACTTCCTTGTCTCAAATAAATACTTTGAATTTTATTAATGTAAAAGCTTATTTATCCTGTCAAATTTACCCCTGGTTGATGACAAAAAAAGAAGGCTAAGCGCCTTCTCTTATTTGAAAATATTCCTAACAAAAAGTCATTATTCTTGAATCTCGAATTTTTTCAAAAGTCCAAAATAGAGGGATCCACCAATGATTGTCAGAATTCCTCCTACCCAGCCCAAGAATGGGATCAATCCAACAGAACCACCCACGATAAACAAAACAGACGGTGCAGGAGTCACACGCTCATCGTCCTTGTAATAGACAATAGACACAATTCCTAAAACCAAGACAGCAATTTTCACCAATGAAAAAATAATTATAAAAATCCTCAATATACTATCTGTTGCAACAGGGTCTTCCGTCACTGCAGCAACCCCGACAGCTATCATAAACATAACAACAGGCGCCAACAGTAAAACAATACCTGCGATAAGACCAAAAATCGCGTTTACGCGAGCAAGTGTATTTGTTTTCATCTGAACCTCCTTAAAAATTTTTACTGCTATCATTTTATCATATTTTCATGAAAAACAAAAGAAATTTCAAAACGAGTATACTAGATGGTGAATGATTTCAAATTTCTATCCAGACATTTAGACTAAGAAATAGGTCCTGTATCAATTTGTTTGTAAGTTATTCGTCTTCTCCACTAAGCAAGCAATTCCATAGAAAAAAGAAGATCACTTAGATCTTCTTTTTTCATGTCTATCTTTGCAAGATGCTTATCTTTCAAAAATAGACTGTCTGAAGTCGTCTGTCTCACGAAGATAAGCGTTGTAAATCTTCTTCTTGAGCAGGTTAACCCAGCTAGCTTCGACACGGCTAGTAGCATTGGTAATGTTGCGTACATCCTCTGCCACGGCTGCGTCCATCAACTGCTGCATCTCTGCATAAGAACGAATGGTTACTTTCTTGGTACTGTTTGAATTTTTAAGCTCGTACTCAATGGTGATTGGCTTCAGCTTGGTCAGCTGATCAATTCGCTCCTTATACATGGCCTTCTTGAAGGCTGCCCAAGAGGTGTATTCACCCTTAAATACATTTTCCAAGACTTTCTGGTCTGTCACGAGACCGACATCTCTTCCAGACCATCCGTCCCACGTTTTCTTCCCTTCATCGAAGGCTTCCTGAGAGTACTGACCAGAAACATAAGGGACAAATCCGTCATGATAGCCCTTGGCTGCCAGTAATTCATAGGCTGTGCGACGGAACATAACGTCACCAGGTGCTCCATTTGGATTGCTCAAGGCTGAGTAAATTGGTGAGAAAAGGCTGAGGCTGAGGTAGCCATTTCGACCATATTTCCCACTTTCCTTGTTCTCCCGACGAGTGATCACATCATTTTCAATCAGGGAATCAAAGGTCTTCAGCTGCTTGATTTCCTCAGCTGTGAAGCTTCGCGTCTGGTTACCTGCGTGGGTCTCCTTACCATACTTATCTGTAATATAGTAATTCTCCATCTTCCTGAACCACTGTAACTTGGCAGCATCACTCTGCTTCAGCATAGAAGTACCTTCTAGATAGTCCAAGGTGTAGATCGTGTCAAACATGCCATGGACATAGTGTTGCAGGTCTGCTGCATTTTGAACACGATCCTTGAAATTATAGGTATGCATACGTGTCTTAGAATCCTTGTCCACCTTGAAGAGAGTATTGAGCGTAATGGTTGGTTCATCTGGGCTTGGCGAAGATTGCAAGAGTCCACGAGCATAGAGTTCCGCACCCAAGCCCTCACGACGACCATAACCTTCAAAGTAAATTGCACCGTCAGAGTTATGGGTCATCTCATGCGTGTAGACTGAGTTTCCATAGTCTTCTAACAATCGTGCTCTATCAAAATGGGTAACACTTCCCGTAGCATAGGCATTATAGCCTTTGCTTGGATACCACTTGCCGGCTGGTCCAAAGAATTCCTGCATAGCCTGTGATTTTTTGTCATTAGCTGGTGCCCAATAGCTTTGTCCTGCTTTGTCAGTCAAGAAGAACCCATCATAAACCAGAACAGAACGGAAGAGCTTGTCCTTGCTTTCTGGACTCAGAATCTTATACCAGAAATCATAGTGGTCGCGCTGGTATTCAGCTGTTTTTCTCACTCTGTCTTCGACATATTCAACTAGTTCTGCGTCTGTTCGCACTCTGTTATTGGCATCCAGGCGGTAACGATCATAAGCTCCCATAGAGAGGGTAGACATATTAGAGATAGCATAGACACCTTTCTCAGTCATGGTCAAGAGTGGTAGGAGCATGCCCTTGTGTTCCCAATTATCTGCAGTAATCTTGTCGTACACACCGACAGAGTACTTGCTCTTGCCCTCGGCTGCGTCCTGAAGCTGTCTCGCTTCTGCTACATCGGACTTAGCCTCAACGATGTAGGCTTTTGTATTGGTCTTGAGCCATTCATTATTGGTCTTGTATGGTAGGAAGAGCTGACGGTAGCCTTCAAGGTAATTGAAGAGTCCTCGCTTGCCAGTTGCTTCAGAGAGCGAATTATCATACGCTGTATAGTTGTTCTTAGCCTTGAGATTCTCCAATCCTGATTTCCCTAAAGCTATAATTGTATCAAGAACCGAAACGTCATTCTTACCATAGAAATCCATCTTGTAAGCCGATAAGTCCTTAACATTAAAGTTATCATAGTTGATATTGTACCAACGATGAAGATAAGTCAGACCTAATAGGAAAGCTTCTTTATCAGCAAGAATCTTCTTAACAAGATAATCCTTAACTACTTCACTTTCAGTATTGATAGCCTTATCCATAGCCAGAACTTTTCGTAGTTCTGCTGACAGTTTGCTTTTCACTTGCGTAAATGCGGTGTCTAAGTATAGTTCATCCAAAGAAGTATCTGCGGCTACTCCGAGAGCTGTACGCATAGCTGGCGAATCAAGAACGACCTTGTTCAGCTCTGGCAACACTTGATTTAGAATACTAGTATAATCTGATACGAAGGCTTCTGGAGTATAAAGAAGGTCTAATCCCTTCATCCTATACTCAGCAATACCTCGATTTACGAAATCTCCCTTATAAGATATTTCTAGGTAATCAATAGTATTGTCCATGTAGTGAAGCATCAAACGGTTAATTCCGGTCTTGTTGCTATTGATATCAGTGATAACCTGGTCACCCTTCATCGGAACAACATCCAGTAGGTACTCCTTATTCAACTTATGCTCTTTCGGAATCTTGTTCGCAAACGAAACAATGGTTTCTTTATTGTAGAAAGGAAGCAGTTTCTCCATATTTGCATAAGAATATCCGCGGTCAAATTGAGCATTGTTTACTTCACCATAGTCGACAAAACGCATATTTAGATTAGTGTCATCTAGACTAGTTGTTATGTCCATAGCAGTCAGTTTTTCTTCCATTTCTTCTTGAGTAATTGTAGAAGTAACAAACTGATCGTTTTTCAAGGTTTCACTTTTGGCAACTTTATAGGCTTGCGTAATGCGGTCGTTTTTGTATCCCTGATCCCCAGAAATACTGTAAACATTTGTACCACTAACATTACTGATAACATTATCAACCAAACCATTAAAGTAGTTCGAACCGACCACTCCACCGATTTGACCGTTAGTAGTTGAATTATATAATTTTCCAGTCACATAAGATTTGGTAATTCGAGCATTGTTTTCTAGACGTCCAACCAAACCACCGATACGTTGTTCATTTGATCGAGCACCACTAATAATCGTTACATCTGCTTTGCTTTGGCTAAGAAGAGATTCTCCTCCTTTAAGGCTCGCAACCAAACCACCTACGTTATAAGCTTTGATGTGTTGATTGTTAGATAGGATGGTACCAGTAAAGGAACTATTGGTAATTTGCGTATTGGTTCCATTAACTACTAGACCTGCTACGTTAGAAGCGTTGCCTACTACCGATACTCTCCCCTGAACAGAAACGTCAGTGATTCGAGCATTTTCCGCATTGCGTGCCAGTGCAGCCGAGTCATAGGTACCCACGATATTCACATCTTTAAAGTCGATATTGGTAATAGAAGACCCGTTCTTCATGTTTTCAAATAAAGGCTTGGCTAGATTGTAAATCGCGTATTGCTTACCATTATGACTACCTGTCAGACTACCTGTGAAGTTCCCTTTGAGGTAGACATAATCTGCAGGTGCAAGGTTGACCTCGCTCGCATCCAAATCAGCTCCCAACACATAGTTTCCTGACATATTTCGCTTCATAGCGTCTACTAATCCAGCAAAGCTGGTGTAGACATTTTGCTGACTAGGGACTGCCTTACTGATATAGAAATCGTGCCCAGACTTGTAGCCCGTCTCACTTTCTTGGACGAGTTCAGGAAGGGTTACATTAACCTTATAGACTGCCTTGCCATCTTTCTCTGCTTCAGAAATACTGTGAACTGGTAGGAGAATTTCCTTGGATTCACTTGATTTGATCTTGACGAAGTAAGTAGACAGATCCGTAGGCATAGAGCTCATTGATACAAAGCGCTTGTATTGGTCGTTTTCTTTATGATAAAACTCAACAGAATCAATATCACGGAAGGCAATCTTCTTGTATTCTAGCTCAAAGTTACGACTGTCTGTTTCAAACTCAGTAAAGCTGCCATTATCCAGTTCATAAGTCAACTTGGTTTTTAGAGTGTAGCCTGTGTAGTAGTCTAGGTCGCCAATTTTCAAGCTGCCAGCGAAGTTGGTAATTGGAAGAGTGCGAATCAGCTGGTCTCCCTGATACAATTCTGCAGTCGCTGAACGGAAGGACTGGGTCTGGTCTTCCAATCTATATTGGACCGTCACCGACTTATCATCAGCATTCTCAGTCAGACTTAGAATGGAAACGGTCGGCTTGACTTTAGGCACTCCATTTAGAGCTTCTTTGGCTGCTGTCAGGCTAGCAAGAACTTGGTTGACCTGTACTTGTGTAGCAGTTTGATTGTTCAAAACTTTGTCTGCCTTGGTCAATTCGTCAGTATAAGCTGTCTGCTTTTCTGAATCCGCATTCTTATATTTAACCGAAGTTTTAACCGTTGGATTTAAATCGTACTCAGTCTGAAGAGCTGTTTTAACAACTTCAGGACCACTTAATTGAGCCTTGGCTTGATTGATTTGTTCCACCAGTTGGTTGACTTCTGCTTGGCTGGCTTGGGATTGGCTCAGAATCGCTTGACCTGCCGTCAAAGTAGCATCATAGTTAGCTTGATGACTCTGACTATCGTTGAAATAACGAGCCTGAGCTTTAATCTGATCCGCTTCTGCCAAGAGATTATGCAGTGAAATTAAATCGAACTCCTCTAAAGCTTCTGCTTTTGGTGCTTCGTTCGGTACCATGCTTGGTTTAGCAGTTCCAACTTTGACGATTTGCGTTACAGGAGCTAGTGTTTCCTCATTGGACAACTCTTGACGGTCAACAACTTGACCGTTAGAACTGTAGACACGAGTCTTGATAGTTCGTTCACCTTGGACTCCCGGAGTTGCGATTTGACGAGCATCTCGAACAAGCTCATCCGTATATTGCTCCTCGATATTGAACGCAATTTTCTCTACGCGAATTTCGTCGGTATAAGTCAGTGGGTATTCCGGCAAAGCGTCTGCTTTCGGTGCTTCATTTGGCACCATGGTTGGTTTAGCCGTGCCGACTTTGACAATTTGCGTTACGGGCGCCAAAGTTTCTTCATTAGACAACTCTTGGCGGTCGATTTCCTGACCGTTGGAACTGTAGACGCGGGTCTTGATAGTTCGTTCACCTTGGACTCCCGGAGTCGCGATTTGACGAGCATCTTGGACCAATTCATCCGTTTCTTCTTCACGAATGCTAAAGTTGATTTTCTCTACGCGCGTTTCATCTGTATAAGTCAGTGGATACTCTGGCAGAGCGTCTGCTTTCGGTGCATCGTTCGGTACCATAGTTGGCTTAGCTATGCCGACCTTGACAATTTGAGTTACGGGAGCTAGGGTTTCCTCATTAGACAATTCTTGGCGGTCAACAACTTGACCATTAGAACTGTAGACACGAGTCTTGATAGTTCGTTCGCCTTGGACTCCCGGAGTCGCGATTTGGCGGGCATCTCGAACAAGCTCATCCGTTTCTTCTTCACGAATGCTAAAGTTAATTTTCTCAACCCGAGTTTCATCGGTATAAGTCAACGGATATTCTGGCAGAGCGTCTGCTTTCGGTGCTTCGCTCGGTACCATATTTGGTTTAGCAGTTCCTACTTTGACAATTTGCATTACAGGAGCCAAGGTTTCCTCATTAAACAATTCTTGGCGGTCGACAACTTGACCGTTGGAACTGTAGACACGGGTCTTAATCGTACGTTCACCCTCAACACCTGGTGTTGCAATCTGGCGGGCATCTCGAACAAGCTCATCCGTTTCTTCTTCACGAATTGTGAAGTTAATTTTCTCAACCCGAGTTTCGTCAATATAAGTTAGTGGATACTCTGGCAGAGCGTCTTCTTTCGATGCATCGTTTGGTACTACGGTTGGTTTAGCCGTGCCGACTTTGACGATTTGCGTTACCGGAGCCAAGGTTTCCTCATTAGACAATTCTTGGCGGTCAACAACTTGACCATTAGAACTGTAGACACGGGTCTTAATCGTACGTTCACCTTGGACACCCGGAGTTGCGATTTGACGAGCATCTCGAACAAGCTCATCCGTTTCTTCTTCACGAATTGTGAAGTTAATTTTCTCAACCCGAGTTTCGTCGGTATAAGTTAGTGGATACTCTGGCAGAGCGTCTTCTTTCGGTGCATCGTTTGGTACTACGGTTGGTTTAGCAGTTCCGACTTTGACGATTTGCGTTACCGGAGCCAAGGTTTCCTCATTAGACAATTCTTGGCGGTCAACAACTTGACCATTAGAACTGTAGACACGGGTCTTAATCGTACGTTCACCTTGGACACCCGGAGTTGCGATTTGACGAGCATCTCGAACAAGCTCATCCGTTTCTTCTTCACGAATTGTGAAGTTAATTTTCTCAACCCGAGTTTCGTCGGTATAAGTTAGTGGATACTCTGGCAGAGCGTCTGCTTTCGGTGCATCATTTGGCACCATGGTTGGCTTAGCCGTGCCAACTTTGACCACTTGCGTTACAGGAGCTAGAGTTTCCTCATTGGATAATTCTTGGCGATCAACCTCTTGACCGTTAGAACTGTAGACGCGAGTCTTGATCGTGCGCTCTCCCTCAACACCTGGTGTTGCAATCTGGCGACTACCCTCTGGAATCTCATCTGTATATTGCTCGTCAATAGAAAAATCAATCTTTTCTATTCTAACCTCATCATTTGTAGTCAATTCCAACTCAGAGTTCTCTTGAACAGGCGCTGTTTCTGGACTGGTGCCATATTCTGTCAGTTCTGGAATCTCTTGAACTGGAGGCGTATCAGAACTGGTGCCATACTCTGCTAATTCTGGAACTTCGTGAACTGGCGCTGTATCAGGATTTGTCCCATATTCCGTTAGTTCTGGAATCTCTTGAACTGGAGATGTCTCGGGACTAGTGCCATACTCTGCCAATTCTGGAACTTCGTGAACTGGTGCTGTATCAGGATTTGTCCCATATTCCGTTAGTTCTGGAATCTCTTGAACTGGAGATGTCTCAGGAGTTGTGCCATATTCTGCCAATTCTGGAACTTCGTGAACTGGCGCTGTCTCAGGAGTTGTGCCATATTCCGTCAGTTCTGGAAGCTCATGAACTGGCGCTGTCTCAGGAGTTGTGCCATATTCTGCCAATTCTGGAACTTCGTGAACTGGAGTTTCTTTTTGTATCGAGTTAGCTGGAGCTGTTCCAACTAAAATAATTTCAGAAACAGGTTCAAGTGTCACTTGATCAGAAATCATTTCGCTTTTCACGATTTCTTGACCCTTACGATAATGACGAGTCACAACTGTACGTTGACCTCGAACACCTGATTGTATAACTTTTGATTGACCTTGAGCCAATTCATCTGAATATTGGTATTTTGTCTGATAAGGAAGTTCTTGGACTGACTTTTGCTCACTAATTTTTAGTTCTGGCAGGTCATAAGCGGTGCTTAGACGAGCAGATTCTCTCTCCTTGGCAGCTATAGCTTCTCTTTCTTCCTCAGTTAAAGCATCCCCCTTATCTGAAACAATCTCTTTCATATCAAGATTTGTTTCACTCGGTTTAAGTTCACTTCCCTTCTCTTTCTCCAAGTCAAGTGTCGGATTTTCCTTCTGAGCAGAATGAGCTAAATGACTATCATTTTGTTCTTCATTCTTTAAGTAACCGATATAGTCGTAACCGTCAATTTTCAATGGCGCTGGAAGTGCATCTCCAAGACCCAAGTTAAGACTTTGATTATATGCCGCAAGTTCGATATTCGTCACTGCTAAGACTGTTGGAGATAGCAGTATGGATCCCATTCCAGTTACCAACAAGATCGAAGATAAATACCTCTTCCCATTTCTGCCTCTAACAACTACAAGCACTAGTAATGCAAGACCTATCGCTGTAAAAGTTGATTCCCAAAGACCGGAATGACCTGTTTTAGGTAATACTCTGGACGAATCCGCTTGAGTAGTCGGACGATAAACTAAGTAATAAGTCTCTGAAGCATCCTCAACATGCTTTGGAATCTCCCTGATCAAGGCACTCTTCTCTGCCTCCGTCAATTCAGACTCCACTACGTAGTGGTATTTGACCTGAGCAGACTGCTGACTTTGAATTTCTGCTGCCTTTACAGAAGTCAAGTCCCCAGTTATTTGCCCACTCAAAAAGAAGCTTCCAATCGTCGCCGAAACGAGCCCAACGGACAACTTGCGGAAAGAAAAGCGCTGTCGTTTTTCTCCATAAAACTGATGTTTCATTCTCAAAATTTCCTCTTCAATATATTATTCAATCCTTTCTATTCTACCTGATTTCACTTGATTATTCAAATTATTTGTCGCGATTTTTAGAAGCAACACATGCTTTTGAAAAGTACCAAAACACGACTCCTATTTTAAAAAATCTCAGAAAATCAACTTAAAACTTTTCCTACAAATGTTGAATTTCTACATCTTTATCCTAAGCTTTTACCAGCAAAAAAAGAGAGAAATGACTTTCTCTCTTTTACCTTTCCTCTCATCTTAAACTATGAGAAGACATATTTCTAATCTGATTATTTCGCTTCAAATCCTTCTGCAACTGCATCCGCAAAGTTTTCTTCTACGATGCTTGCACAGTGGTCACAGATGACTGCGTGGTAACTGCGTTCTGCAGTAGTTGGGTCGATACGACGGCAACGGTCACAAACTTCACCTGTAGCGCGTTCAACTGTAAAGGCAACATCCTCAAAGCTAACTGCGCCTTCTGGAGCTATACCTTCAGCGATGGTCAATTCTGACACGATCAAAAGTTGAGCCACATTGCTATCTACTGCTCCAAGAAGAGTTTTCACCACTTCATTTGGGTAAACTGTCAAGTGGGCTTCGAGTGATTTACCGATTACTTTTGCATTACGCGCTTCTTCCAAGGCTTTTTGAGCCTGTCCACGGAAGTCCATGAAGGCTGACCATGTATCCAAAATTTCTTCTTGGTTAGCAAAAGTTTCCGCTTCTGGTAATTCAGACAATTGAACAAATTCTTCAGCTTCAAACTCAAGATATGACCAGATTTCCTCTGCTGTGTGAGGAAGGATTGGTGTCAAGAGTTTGGTGATTTTGACAAGAATGTCATAGAAGACAGTCTGCATTTGACGGCGTTCAAGTGATTTGGCACCTTCGATGTAGACAACGTCTTTCGCAAAATCAAGGTAGAAGGCTGACAAATCAACGTTGATAAAGTTCACCAAGGCCTTGTAGATTGTCAAGAATTCAAAGTTTGCATAAGCATCACGAATAGTCTTCACAAGCTGGTTAAAGCGAATGGTCATGTACTTGTCAACAGAACGAAGCTCATCGTAAGCCACTGCATCTTGAGCTGGGTTAAAGTCAGATGTATTGGCAATCAAAAAGCGAAGTGTGTTACGGATCTTACGGTAAGTTTCAGAGACTTGGCTCAAGATATCCATAGAGATACGCACGTCGTTGCTTGAGTCAACACTTGTTACCCAGAGACGCAAGATTTCCGCACCAAATTGTTTTTCAACATCACTTGGAGCAATGGTATTCCCAAGAGATTTAGACATCTTCTCACCTTTACCATCAAGGGCAAATCCTTGTGACAAGATTTGTTTGTAAGGAGCAACGCCATGGTTAGCAACAGATGTGATAAGTGATGAGTTGAACCAACCACGGTACTGGTCAGAACCTTCAAGGTATAGATCTGCTGGGTATTTAAGTTCTGGACGGTTGACCACCACTCCATTCCATGATGAACCTGAGTCAAACCATACGTCCATGATATCTGTTTCTTTCTTGAACTCGCCATTTGGTGAACCTGGATGAGTAAATCCTTCTGGCAAGAGGTCCTTAGCATCACGTTCCCACCAGATGATAGAACCGTGTTCCTCAAAGAGTTGAGCTACATGTTCAATAGTCTCAGCAGTCATGATTGGCGTTCCGTCTTCAGCATAGAAGATAGGAAGGGGAACTCCCCAAGCACGTTGACGAGAGATTACCCAGTCACCACGGTCACGAATCATGTTGTAAAGACGCACTTTACCCCATTCTGAGTGGAACTTCACTTTTTCAATTTCGTCCAATATTTCTTGGCGGAATTTAGATACAGAGGCAAACCATTGTGGAACAGCACGCCAGATGATTGGTTTTTTCGTACGCCAGTCAAATGGGTATGAGTGAGAGATTTCTTCTTGAGCAAGGAGCAAATCGCCCAGTTTTTCGATAACAGTCGGCACAACCTTGTCATAGAACTGACCCGCAAATTCAGGACCAGCATTTTCCATCATAATACCGCGTTCGTTCACTGTTACAGCAACTTCAAGGCCGTTGGCAACACCGACATTGTAGTCGTCCTCACCAAAACCAGGGGCTGTATGGACAATACCTGTACCAGAGTCAGTCGTAACGTGGTCACCAAGGATCACCAACTCATCTACAGCTGTATCCCATGGGTGGACTGTCACAATGTGGTTCAATTCTTGACCACGGTAGGTTTCCAAGACTTGCACATCCGCCCAGCCAAATTTCTCAGACAAACTGTTCAACAATTCTGAAGCAACCACAAACTTACGAGATTCACCAGCTGGTTGTACCAATACATAATCAATATCTGCTCCAACTGTCAAACCACGAGATGCTGTGATAGTAAATGGTGTAGTGGTCCATACGACAATATAAGTATCTGTATCTAGCACACCTTTTCCGTCTTTGACGCGGTTAGCATAGTAAAGGGAAGTTGAAAGCAAGTCATGGTATTCAATTTCCGCTTCTGCAAGGGCTGACTCAGATGACCATGACCAGTAGACTGGCTTTGCACCACGGTAGATGTAGCCTTTCTTAGCCATTTCTCCGAAGACACGGATCTGAGCCGCTTCATAGTCTGGAGTCAAAGTCACATAAGGGTTTTCCCAGTCACCAGAAACCCCCAAACGTTTAAAGTCTTCACGTTGTTTATCAACTTGAGAAAGAGCATACTCGCGGCAAAGTTTCAAGTACTCAACCAAGTCCATTTCTTTGCGTTTAACGCCTTGTTTTGCCAAGACTTGCTCGATTGGCAGACCATGTGTATCCCAACCTGGGATGTAAGGGGCGTAAAATCCAGACATAGATTTCGAACGAACAATAATATCTTTAGAAATCTTGTTCATGGCATGTCCAACGTGGATATTTCCATTTGCATACGGAGGTCCATCATGCAAGGTGAAATGTGGTTTCCCTTGGTTCAATTCTTGACGACGTTGGTAAAGTTTTGCTTCTTCCCATTCTTTTTGCCAAACTGGTTCTTTGGTTGGAAGACCAGCACGCATAGGAAAGTCTGTTTTCCCTAGATTGAGGGTTTCTTTAAGTTTCATTGTTACTCCTTTAATTTAAAATGACAAAATAAAAACCACGATTCGCAAAAAGGACGAAAATCGTGGTACCACCTTTGTTCGAAAAAAGACAGGGTCTCTTTTCCTCTTTTCCCGTAACGTGGGGGACGTCTAGTCTTACTGCTTTCGGACTGGATTGCTTGAGAGGATAATCTAACCACTAGGGATTGCAGGACTCTCACCATCTCCCGCTCGCTGAAAATATAGTTGGTTGGATCTTGTTCTCACATTTTTTATAGGATAAGAACAGATTCTTTGTTTGCATCGTTCTCAGTTGCCGCAGTAGCTTCTACTTCAACTGACTCTTCATGCTGGACAATTTCTTCTGTCTGTTGATTTTGTTGGGCTTCAAACTCAGCTAATTCTTTATTGCCAGCCTCGATACGAGCTTGCAACTCTGCTACCTCTTCTGGAGTGAATTGACGAGTCATATCAATAGGCTCTTCCTCTGGTTGTAAAGATACAGTTTCACCAAGAACTTCACCCACCACTTCTTTAAAGGCTTCATCACTTGTCTGAAGGTAAGTAGCTGTTGGGCGAAGAATATCTTCCCAATCAGATGACTCAACAATTGCTAACTGACTTTCAATCGTAGATTTGAGGCGTTGATGGAATACACGGCTCTTATTCTTCAACTCTTCTGTCTCAACAGCCACTCTCTTCGCATTATCTGTTGCCTGACGGAGAATTTCATTTGCCTTGTATTTCGCTTCTTCAAGCAAACGCTGAGCATCTTGTTCAGCTTGTTGAATAATATTGTTTGAACGTTCTTGAGCAGCTTGTTTAACACGCTCAGCTGTATCTTGGGCAATCAAAACTGACTGACTCAAGGAATCCTTCATCTCATCAAAGTAAGACAAACGTTCTTCCAAACTCTTGATGTGTGTCTCTTTATCGTGATTGCTACGAACCAAGTCTTCATAGTCACGAACAACGATATCCAGAAATTCATCTACTTCTTCTGGGTCAAAACCTCTAAATCTTGTACCAAAGGTTTTATCTTTAATTTCTAATGATGTAATTGGCATACTTTTCCTCACTTACTTAATAAAAAATAGAATCATTAATTGCTTCTGGTTCTTGCTCGCTTGTTACTGTTCTCTTAGGAATATCATTCGTATAATAGGAAAGACATTCTTCTAGTTTTTTGATATAGAGTTCAGTTTCATCTTTGTATCGAATCATCTCCTCTAATTCAAAGTAAATCTTATCTAGAAAGAGGTCAACTTCTTCCTGATTGTAGCCTCTGAATGTTCTTGAGAAAGCTTTATCACTTATTTCTTGTGGTGTAATCGACATATTTTTTCTCACTTGCTTAAAAGTAGCCGGACTGTTAGTTTTTTCTTATCCTTTTTGGTCTGACCATTGTCTTTGACAACTTTCAAACGACCAAACTTTCTCACACTGATCAAATCTCCAACTGCGATCTGGTAATCAGATTTTTCAACCACATGATAATTTACCTGGACAGATTTTTTCTCAATCAGTTGACTAGTTTGATTTCTAGATAATTTCAAGGCACTTGATAAGAGGGCATCCAATCGAAAACTCGAAACTAAAATTTCTCGTTCTCTATAATCAATTTTAGACAAAATCCTATCGGTAAAAGGACGTTCCTCCAGCGATACAGGAAGTCTGCCAATCTTTCTTATTCCATCCTGAAAAAGAGGAATGAAATCACGATTGACAAAAATCTGTGCTCTCTTTTCATCTACCAAGATATCACCAAATAATTTACGGTCAATTCCTAGTTGGTTGATAATTGTTCCCAATATTTTTCCATGACTCAGTTGCTCAAACTTACTCGGATAGCAAATTTCCAACAAGGCCATTTCAAAGTCTGATATCTCCGGTTCAAAGTAATCTGGATAGAGAAGAACTCGAACCGACTCTGTCGGAAGAAAATCACCACTACTTTGGCAACCCAGTCCATATGTCCCAGCTAGCACCCTCAAGATCTGTTCCTGATGGGGATTGATAAATGGAGTAAGCACCGGTGCATAGGTATCTTCTACCCGCTTGATCCACTCTAATCCCTTATCAATAAAGGGAATATCATCTTGAGAAAAATGCTGATAAATGGCTCGATTTACTGTCATAGTAATAGGACTAGTCGTGTTAAGATATTTCCAACAAACTGAATCAGAATCAGCGCTGCCCAAACCGTAAAATCAAGACCAGCAAATTGTAGATTGAGCTTACGAAGGGGCTCAATAACTGGACGAGCAAGTCTGATAACTAGGCGACCTAGCTGGCTTTCATAGGCATTTGGAAACCATGAAAGAAGAGCAAATGCAACGAGAATGATGGAATAAATGCTGACCGCATTTTGGATTAAACGAATTAAGAAAATCATTATCTTGCTCTATTTCGTTTAATATCAAAACCAAACTCAGCGCTTTGTGATTCATCTGGAAGTTTGATATCTTCAATATTCACGATAACGTTGACAGGAGTCAATAGATACATCGTACTCGCAACTTTTTTCATATTTCCAGCCAAGACATGACGGGCTCCATCCAAGTAATCAAGGCAACGACGGGCTTGTACTTCTGTCATGTATTGGAAATCAATCAAAATACTTTCATTTCCAGCCAACAAATCTACAATTTCAGTTGCATCTTCATATTTTCTTGGATAGCGAACGTCAATTGTCACTTTCTCATCTGAACGATGGCTTTGCATTGCCAATTCTTGCTGACGCGCATGAAGACGAGTAATATTTGCATCTTTTGCTGATCCTGACTGAGCAGGTGCTGGTAATTCTTTAGAAGTTGAGATGGCTGGGCTAACTGTTTCCTCTTGTTGAGTCTGGTAGTTAGTCGTTTCTTCTCCGTCTTCTGTAAAATAATCTATAAATTTATCGAATCTATCTTTTAAAGACATAGCTCTCTCCTATTTAAAAAATGCTGTACCGATTCGAACAAAGGTTGAGCCGAACTGAATCGCTTCCTTAAAATCACGACTCATTCCCATGCTTAGCTCTGTCATCGGCATATTAGGGATTTGTTTTTCTCTAATTTCTGCTTGCAGAGCCTGCGTATCCTTGAAAATTTCTTTCAATTCATCACTGTCTGCCTCAAAAGGAGCCATGGTCATTAAACCAACATACTCAATCTGATCTAACTTAGCCAATTCTGGCAAAAGTTCTAGCAATTCTTCTTTTGAAAATCCATGCTTGCTTTCTTCCCCAGAAATATTGACCTGCAAGAAACACTTGATGACATGATCTGTTCTCTTTTGAATTTCCTGGGCTAACTTTAGGGAGTCTAAAGCATGAAAGTAATCCACATATGGGATTACTTCTTTCACTTTCCGTCTCTGTAGTGTTCCTATTAAATGCCAAGTAACTGGGTAATCTTTCAAGGCCTGATATTTTTCTAAAAATTTATCAACTCGATTTTCACCTATATGACGGACACCAAGCGGAAGCAAGGCTTCCGCTGTTTGTACATCTACATACTTTGTCACTGCGATTACTGAAACAGCATCTAGAGCACGGTTGGCTTCTTGACTAGCATCAGCTATTTGCTGAAAAACTAATTCAGTATTTTTTTTCAAATTCATTGATTAACGATTTTTGAAGAATGGAGGTGTATCCAATTCATCTTCATCTTGTGAAACTGGTGTTTCGAAGCGTTCTACTGGTGAAACAACTGGATCTGTTTGACGAACAATCGACTCACGACGCAAGTCCCAGTCTCCAAAAGCAGACGCTTGGTTTGTTTCAAAGCGACGAGGGCTTGATTTAGGCAATTCTGCTGTCTCTTCCAAGTCGAATTGACGGTCAAATGTGTGTGCTTGTGGCGCTTTAGTTGATGGACGTCCAACTGGTTGGTTGTTACGAGCTCCAACTACTTTTTCCACGCGCTCTTGACGAACACCTGTCGCTACAACTGTAACACGGATTTCATCCTTCATGCTTTCGTCAATTGATGTTCCAAGCCAGATGTTTACACCTTGGCCAGCTGCTTGGTTGACAATTTCTGAAGCTTCTTCTGCTTCAATCAAGGTCAAGTCAAGACCACCAGTAACGTTGACGATGACATCCTCAGCACCATCGATAGTTGTTTCAAGAAGTGGAGAGTAAATTGCTTTACGAGCCGCTTCAACAACGCGTTCTTCACCACTACCGATACCGATACCCATAAGGGCATTCCCTTTGTTGGCCATTACAGTTTTCACGTCAGCAAAGTCAAGGTTAATCAATCCTGGGTTCGTGATCAAGTCAGTGATCCCTTGAACACCTTGGCGAAGAACGTTATCTGCTTCGCTAAGAGCTTCAAGAAGTGGCGTTTTCTTATCAACAATTTCAAGTAAGTTGTTATTAGAGATAATCAATAAAGTATCAACATGCTCGCGAAGTTCGTTGATTCCTTCTACAGCGTACTGACCACGTTTGCTTCCTTCAAATCCGAAAGGACGTGTCACGACACCAACTGTAAGAGCACCAAGATCTTTAGCGATACGTGCAATAACAGGGGCTGCACCTGTACCAGATCCACCACCCATACCTGCAGTGATAAAGACCATGTCTGCTCCAGTGATAGCTTCCGTCAAAGCTTCTTCACTTTCTTCTGCAGCTTTACGTCCAACTTCTGGACGACCTCCAGCACCCAAACCACGAGTCAATTTAGGACCAAGTTGGATAACTGTTTCTGCTTTCGTACTGCTAAGGGCTTGTACATCAGTGTTGGCTGCGATAAATTCTACACCAGCAACACCTTCGTCAACCATGCGGTTAATGGCGTTACCACCACCACCACCGACACCAATTACCTTAATAACTGCGCCTTGAGCTGCTGCTGTATCAAATGAAAATGTCATAATTTCTTATCCTCTTTTATTCATCAAACATGCTTCCGATCAAACCACGGAAACGTTCTGTTAGCTTCGGTTTACTTTGAGAACTTGCTTGGAATTCTTCCTTCGGAGCAACTGGAGCTTCCTGCACAGTTTCAGCTGGAGCTGCTTGTGCTGGACTTGGTTGCGCTACTGGATTCAAACGTTGATTTGGAATGCCAAAGTTAATTGGTTTTTGACGAAGGAATTCATCTCCTTTAACTGCTTTTTGTGCAAGAAGATTGACTTCTGTCAATTTACCAGCAAACTCAGACAAGCTAATCACATGTGCAAATGCAGGGTTGCGAATTCCAACTTGATTTGGTACATAAAGTTTTACTCGAACACCAAATACTTCTTGGGCTAATTCAACAATTCCTGGCAAAATTGCATTTCCACCGATAAGGACGATACCTCCTGGCAAATCTAACAAGTGTCTTCTTTCCAACTCTTGTTTGATTTGGTCAAAGATATGTTTGATGCGTGCTGAGATAATTTCTGCCAAGTAGCTTTCTGTTACTTCAACAGGTTCTACTTCACCAATTACTTCAACTTGGAAAGTTTCGTTACTTGCAAGTGGAACGTAAGCTTCACCATAGTTCAGTTTCAAACTTTCTGCAATTTTTTGAGATGTTTTCAAGACTTTAGAAATGTCTTTAGTAACGTAATCTCCACCTTCTTGGTAGATGTTAGTGAACTGCAATTCTTGGTTGCGGATAGTCGCCACAGTAGTCTGACCTCCACCCATATCAATAACAGTTGCACCAAATTCGCGTTCGCCTTCATTGAGAACGGAGTTCACAATTGCCAAAGGTGAAATAATCACATTATCAACATGGATACCCACACGCTCAACTGTCTTGCGAAGATTGTGTAGAATCGTACGAGGACCTGTGTAAAGCAGACCACGCATTTCCAAGCGGACACCCATCATACCACGAGGGTCACGGATGCCTTGGAATCCATCCACGATGAATTCTTCTGGAATAAAGGTAATCACTTCACGGTCAGGAGTCATGCTCTTTGTCAAAGCTGATTTGACAACATTTTCAACATCTTGATCTGTGATTTCTTTGGTGTCTGAAGTTACAGGAATCATTCCTTGTGTTGGTTCAACCTGCAAGAGGTTTGCTGGAAGGCCAACGTTGACAGATTTAATAGAAATACCAGCTTTCTCTTCTGCCTGTGTGATTGCAGATTTGATTGCTGAAGCAGCTGCTTCAATATCAACAATAATTCCGTCTTTTACACCTTTACTTTTGGCATTACTAACACCAATTACATTTACTTCGCCATCTCTATGCTCAGCTACTAGCACTTTAATCGAGCTAGTTCCGATATCTAAGCCTGTAAAAAAACCATCTCTAGTCATTACATCGCATCCTCTCTGTCTTCCAAGTTTCTCACTTCTATTTAATAACTATGTTTGGGCATAGCTATTCAAAGAATATTATAACACAAAAAATCCAATCGTGCTTAGTTTTTGATAAAATTCCTGCATGTTTTTTGAGAAAATTCTAGAAAAATTCTTCTTCTAAGAGATTTCTTGAAGTTAATGTTCACAATTTCCTTTTTGTTTCTTAAAAACCCAAAAAAGAGAAGATCATTTTAGATCTTCTCTTGAATAAATTCTTCCGATTTTTGTTGTAAAAAATTTTCTACTAATTTCCCTGTTAAGCGAATTGCTATCACGATAACAGTCGAAACAATGAGATAATTTAAGGGCTGGCCGAAGCTTCCAACAAGTGGTGGTTTGTTTAAAAATCCATAATCTCCACCTACAACTAAGTTGACAACCCATATCAAGCCATTTAAGGCGAAAGTAATCACCACCACATTCTTCAAATCGAGAAGGGAAGGTTGATAGTTTCTAAACAAGTATAGGAGCGCATTTCCTAAAAGGGCAACATGTCCGATAATGAAGGACAAAATGGTCACGTGTGGAAATGGGTAGGGATCAAAGAGTGGGTAAGCCAGTGCTGCTGTTGCTCCAAAAGTTCCTAAAAGGGCAAAGTACCGTTTGTACTTGGATGTCCCTGGAATTAAGAGCATCACAAACATGGCGATACGGCAATGATAGAAGGGCAAACTTTCTGACAGAGGCATGAGATTTCCCCAATACCAGCTATACAGAACAATCAGTTGAACAGACTGAAGAATCTGAATAAAACGCTGGTAAGCAACTTTGTCGCGAAAGCGATAAGAAGCATAGAAAGTAAGAGCCAATAAACATAACAAACCAATGTACCAGTGAAGTTCAAACTGGGGCGGTTCTGATATCTGTGTGGTAAATAATTTATCCCACAAATTCATATTCTATTCCTCGTTCATCTAGCTAGAGGCAGTAAAAAATTCACTTTCTCCAGCTTTTAAATTTTTTGAAAAAACTTGATTCTATGACATGCATAGAACACTTGCGTCTTAAATTCGCAACCTATTATATCATTTGTATTGCAGAAATGCACCTTGCAGACACCCTTTTTTGATTTGTCAACTTCTCTAGCATAAACTAATCAACATATTGGTCTCTTTGTCCTTTATAAACTTGCCAGAGAATCTCCATTTGGTCCTTGGTGATGCGTTTTTCAGATAAGACTGGCAATTGGTCAATGGCAAAAAATTGAAGGTCAGCAATTTCTTGATTCTCTTGAAATTGTCCATCAAGAAGCTTACATTCAAAGACAAACTTTGCATATTGTTTGCTCTGCAGTTGGAAACGATTGGTATCAAAAACTGCAAGTAACCTTTCAGCTTTTGCTGTAAAGCCGGTTTCTTCTTCAATTTCTTTAAGAATATTTTCGGTTGGAGAATAGCCAACTTCACCAAAACCACCTGGCAAAGCCCAACTATCCTCTCCTTTTCCTCTAACTAAACAGACTTTTTCATCCTCAACAATCCAAGCACGGACGTCCATCAGAGGAGTTGCATAAGCGGACGTTGGTTTCAAGACTTCTGCCACTTCTTCTGCATCGAGGTCTGATACCTGATTCAACATTTCAGATAACAGGATTCGCAAGTCCTCGTAGCGCTCACGGTCGAAAGGATCTTTTGTAAAAGTTAATCCAGTATCCGTAATGGCTAGCATTCTTTGCAGATACTTGGTAAAATCACTTGCATTCATTTTCTAAACTTTCTACCAACTTGGCTAGATTCATGGAGTTAGAGCCTTTAAGCAAAATTTGGTCATTGGCACCGAGGCTTTCCTTGACTTGCTTGACAAGGTCTTCAAATTGGTCCTCGTCAGCTGTTTTCTTAAAATAGAAAACGTGGCCGATTGGAAACATTTGACTGGCAAGTTGTGCCAATTCGGCAATGTCTTCTCCATAGAAAATAACGGTATCCAGCACATCTGGCGATAGGCTCAAAATCATCTGGTTATGGAGCTGAACAGACTGGTCACCAAGTTCCTTCATGTCTGCTAAGACTGCGATTTTCTTGCCCCCTTCATTAGCTGGAATGGCAGAGAATGTCTCCAAAATCAACTTCATAGCAGTTGGATTGGCATTGTATACGTCAGACAGAATATCTGCTCCATTGGCTGCCTTCTTCCACTCAGTACGATTGCGGGTCAATTCTAGGTTCTGAAAGGCCTGACGAATTTGCTCCTCTGAGACTCCTTCTTGGAGAGCTACATAAGCAGCTATCATGGCATTGGTAGCGTTGTACTTACCAGTTACTGGCAAATCAAGGGCTTGCTCCAAGAAATTGGCCTTAAAGGTCAGACTGTCCTTACGTTCAACCAAGTCGGTAATTTCCAACACTGCTCCTTGACCAAAACGAACCACCTTTTTATCAGTAGGCAAGTAGTCCTCTACAATAGGGTCAGCTGGTGCCAAGAGCAAAGAACCTGATGCCATACCGTCTGCAATTTGCATCTTCCCTTTAGCAATCTCCGAACGGTCTTTGAAAAAGGCCAAATGGGCTTCTCCAACCAAGGTCACGATGGCTGTCTTAGGATGAGCCAATTCAGACAAGAGATGGATATCACCCAAGTGATCCTGCCCCATCTCCAAGACCAACTTTTCTGTCCCCTCAGGCATATGGATAACCGTGTAGGGAAGTCCTATCTCGTTATTGTAATTGCCTTGTGTCTTGTAGGTCTTGTAGGTCGTTGACAATAAATGCGCCAACATATCCTTGGTCGTTGTCTTGCCATTTGAACCTGTGACAGCAAAGACATCAACAGCCGTTTTTTCAAGATAGTAAGCTGCGAGGGTTTGAAAGGCAGACAACACGTCGTCTACTAGAATGTAGGGATAACCTTCTACTTCCTTCTCAGAGAGGGTTACTGCTGCACCATTTTCAAAAGCCGTTTCGATAAAGTCATGACCATCACGCGCACCTTTAAGTGGCACAAACAAATCACCTGGTCCAATCAAACGACTGTCAAACTCAGCTTTTTCTAACTGAACGTCCGCAAAAAGACTAACATCATTTTTAGCTCTAACAGCTTGGGCAATTTCATGGATCGTTAATTTCATTTCTACTCCTTTAAAAAGGGTTGAAGTCCAAGAACTCTAGTCACCATGCAGTGATAGTTCCGGCTTCTACCCTCTCTTTCATTTTTATAGCAAATGCGCTTCGCGCTTGTCAAAACTTTGCTTAGCAAGGTCAACCAAACGCTCGATTAGTTCTGGGTAGCTGATTCCCATATTGTCCCAAAGTAGTGGATACATAGACCACTGGGTAAAACCTGGCATGGTGTTAAGCTCGTTTAGGAAAATCTCGCCCTTATCTGTATAGAAGAAATCACAACGAGACAGACCGAGGCCACCGATTGCACGGAAGGCTGTTTCTGCATTATGACGCATGACAGCTGCCACATCATCACTAATCTTGGCTGGGATGTCCATGGTAATCTTGTTGTCAATATATTTGGCATCATAGTCATAAAAGGCAACATCCTTGACCACTTCACCTGGCAAAGTGCTCTTCACATCGTAGTTGCCCAAGAGACCAACCTCGATTTCACGCGCATTCACCCCTTGCTCTACCAAGACACGGCTGTCATATTGGAAGGCAAGCTCCAAAGCCTGGCGGAGTTCCTCATGGTTTTCAGACTTAGAAATACCGACACTTGAACCCATGTTTGACGGCTTAGTGAAGACTGGATAAGTCAATTTTTCTTCAACTTCAGCTATTTTAGCAGTCACATCATCACCTTCGACGATGGCCACATAAGGAACTTGAGCAATTCCGACAGATTCTAGAACTCGCTTGGTCGTAATTTTATCCATGGCAAGACTAGATGACAAGATATTACAGCCGACATAAGGCATTTTCAAAACTTCTAAAAATCCTTGAACAGAACCATCTTCTCCCATCGGACCATGAAGGACTGGAAAGACGACTGCACCTTCTTCGTAGATAGCACTTGGTGCGATTTTCTTGTCCCAGTCAATAGTCGCATTAGTCATGAGACGATCCTCTTGACCTGGAGTCTGGCTAAATTCTTGCGTTTTGATAAAGTCACCTGACTGGCTGATAAAGAATGTCTTGACTGTGAAACGGTCGTAGTTGACCGCGCGCATGACACTCTCAGCTGAAAGGACAGAGACCTCACGCTCTGCACTACGCCCACCATATAAAAGAATAATCGTTTGTTTCATATTATTTGTTCCAATTCTAATAGAATACTCGTTCTTTAGTATATCATATTTGCTTCTTTTTTAAAACTTGTATATAAAAAAGCCCCTCATTTGAGAGCTGAAATGTTACCGATCCACCACTTGAGCTTCAAAGTAAGCTGGTTTGTCGTCTACATTGGTGATGGTGATCGTGTAGGACTTGTTATTGGTTACATAAAAAACTTTCTCCCCTTGGTAGCTGACAACAATCCCATTCTTTACCAAATGAATATCTGTTTGATTGTTTGGAAGCTCTTTATCATCGTACCTTTTTGGAGCTCTATCTATTCTGCAAAATTTCGTTCTCTTTCCTTTGTCTACGCTGACCCGACCACTTGATAAACTGCAACAATACTATCATACGAAGAATCAAATAGACCAAACGAAGGATTTTCATCTTTCCAAGAGCTGATAAGAAGGTTTTCCTTGCATTCCCCACTTCTTGAACTAACTGTTCAACCGTCTTACCTGTTTCCTCTTTAATAGCAACTGCATTCTTTGAAATCAAATAATAATTTTGTTCTAATCTGCTGATATAGGCTTTGGAAATTGGCTCGTCTAAGAAAAAATATACTCTATCAGCATACTCATCCTGAGACAGCGTATAGTAAACTTCAGCTTCACTCTCCCATTTTTTAGGAAAACTAGTTATTCTAATATTTCCATAGTCTAAATGCATCATTCCAACTAAAACCTCATTAGTCCATTCTTCCGCATAGTGGTATAATTTCATTTTCTTATCTACCATTGGCCAAACCATAACATACCGACTATGCATGAATTCCTTAGTTAATGCAGAGTTACTTGCCAAACTGATCGCACCAATCTCATATACTGACCAAATAAGAACTACGAGCATTAAGACAGCTTGAGTTGGTTTGTTTTTATAATAGTTTTTCATTTTATTTAACATTTTGCTCTCCGATAGAAGGATTGGGTTTATCTAAATCTTTTTTTGAAATTTTGACTAGTATTCACCACTAGATCCTCTCTTGCATATTCGAAAGAAATAAGCTGATTGTCACTTTCAAAGCAAATAAGTCTTCTTTACCAAACAATTACAACGGCAGAGGTCTAGTTTACGGTTCTTAAATCTACCGATCCACCACTTGAGCTTCAAAGTGCGCCGGTTTGTCGTCTACATTGGTGATGGTGATAGTATAGGGAGTTTCTTTCGTCACACCAAAAGAAGGCAAACCAAAGCTATCGAATACAATAAAATATTCTTTAGAACTCTGTCATGGCAACCTGCCTTTATAAAACTATTACCTCGCCGTTCCGTTTGTTATTCGGTTCTCCATATATCCTTAACTGTCACTTCTCCCCAATTATCTGGGATAAAACGACTAGCATATATGGAAGTCCAGTCTGCCAAGACTTTGTGACGGAGTATTTCATCTGCTTCCCTGCGAATCTCATCGGCAGTCTTTCCATGCTCCGTTAGAAAGGCTTCTACTTGAGACTGATGATAATATCTCACGCTTTTCTCATCGTGATACCACATAAATCGTTCTAATTGCTGATTGTTTACATCGTACAGGTAATCTACATTTATGGTTGTCTCTGTATCTGGCAGTCTCAAACGCATCTCTATCCCAACTTTCGTCATCTCCTGAAATCCAAAATAAAAATAATAACCTAGAGATTGAATAGTATTTGGTAAATCTACACTTTTATAATCAATAGAATGAATAGAAATTTCTTGAGAATCGTTGTCCACAAATTTTAAACTTTTTAACTTATAAAAAGCTCGTCCTTTCCAGAGAAATGTATAATTGTGATAATCACTTTCTTCGTAGTATATTTCATCAAAAATATTATGAACTCTCTGATATTTATAGTACTGAAAACCAGAGAAAGATAATAATAGAACTATTAGCAACGAAAAAATTACAAATTTTCTCTTCTTCATCTAATCACCTCATCTCTGTCAACTCTTGATTACCTGTTTCAATATTTCGAATGAAATTATCAATACTTGGGTAATTTTTTTGTAGCTCATCTACGGTATCTTTTTCTAGTAAAATCCCTCAACACCTCTCGTTGTTCATACAGCATTGTGTTGAGCAAGAAGCTTCTTTCTCTGGTAAACTATCCATACAAAGTCTGATACATCGTTTCCATGAAATCCTCAAGCTCTTTTTGAACAATTTTTAATAGTCGTTCTTCTTCAGCTTGGGGGATAGTCACACTCTCTTTTATATTTTTTTCATTTATTTGAAAATAGGCGCTAGAAACTAAATCAAAGTTCTTATCCAATTCATAGAGTACACTAGTTATTTTACCATCTATCTCTATTCTAAGATAAGCAGTAACCCCATTCCGTCCCGGATTTGAGATATTCAAATCGATGTCTCCTTTTATCTCTATGGAGTCAATTCCTCCATCCAAGCGAATAGCTCCATCGGGAGGAACGACATAGCCCGCTTTACGGATGTCAGGTGCATATTTTTCTGATGCCATCAAATGTTGTAAGACAACTATATTGTCCCTCTCTTCAAAGGAGGTTTTTAATTGCGTATGTTCTTGGTGGTTTTGATACTGAAAATAAAGATTCAAGCTAGTAACTAAAACAATTACAGAACCTATCACGATTAGTATTTTTTTAAGTCCCGACATTTTTTTCACTCCCTCTGTCTAAATAATCATAGAAGTGTTGTTCATACAGCATTGCGTTGAGCAAGCAGCTTCTTTCTCTGGTAAACTATCCATACAAAGTCTGATACATCTTTTTCATGAAGCCATCAATCTCGCTTTGAACAATCTTTAATAGGCGCTCTTCTTCGGATTGAGAGATGTTCACACTCTCTTTTATATTTTTTTCATTAAATTGAAAGTAGCTGCTAGAAACTATATCAAAGTTCTTATCCAATTCATAGAGTACACTAGTTATTTTACCATCTATCTCTATTCTAAAATAAGCAGTAACCCCATTTCGTCCCGGATTTGAGATATCCAAATTGATGTCTCCCTTTATATCTATGGAGTCAATTCCTCCATCCAATCGAATAGCTCCATCAGGAGGAACGACATAGCCTGCTTTTCGGATGTCAGACGCATATCTTTCTGATGCCATTAAATGATGAAGAACTTCAATTCTTTCATTTTTCTCAAAGGCTTCTTTTAAAGTACTAGATTGTCGGAAATGATTGTAAGCAAAATATGAAGGAATTGCTAACAGAAACAAAAAAAATACAATCAACCATTTAAACTGTTTTAATTTATCTGACATTAGTTTCTTCCCCTCTTTCTAAATAATCAAAGAAAGCTTCTTGATTTTTCCTTATTTCTTCATTTGACTTTTCTAGTTTCTTCTATTCACCTGTCACCTGCGCTTCAAATCTAATATCTCTGTCTGAAATATTCGTTATTTTTATTTGTTTTGAGTTTGGAATCTCAAATTCCCAAGATTCTTTATATTGAAGAACTAAACCTTTTTCCGATAAATATATACTATTATTTGTATCGTTTTCTTTTATTTTTGTTGGGATATTACTTGACGATGAGTAGATTTCGCTAATTTCTTGCTTCAAAACATCATAGTTAGTCCCTAAAAGGCTTCCTTCTCCTTTCTGCCACCATGAGGTTTTACCAGATAATTCTAATTTCCCACCAGAAATCTTAGATAGATATAATTTGGGGGAGAATTCTTTTTGTTTTGATGTCGGAACTTTTAAAACTATCGAATCACCTGGTTTCAAGGTATAACTCGCATTTTTGAAGTACAAATAAATACAACATATAAACATAATTGTTACAACAACCGCTCCTGAACATCCTAGATTCCATTTATTAAGTTGTTTTCTCTTGTTGTTCACTTTTTATTCTCCTCATATGAATTTTTACCATCTTGGATCGCAGAAGCATCTCCTTCATTATCACCAAAATTCCCATTTGATTTATTTTTGAAAAATTTAACAACATCTTTATCTGATGTCAATTGAGCTAAAGCTGCATAATTTTTGATCTGCTCATCTTCCATTACTAAATATCCTTTTGCTACATATCCAAACAGATAGTTCCCTAAATAATCATCTCTTAAGTTACCTTCCCACTTACGTGACCAAAGTGAAAATTCAAGTTCATCATTATAATTTCTACTCTTTAAGTCTAAAGGTTTTCCAGTATTTACCAAATTTACAAAATCAGTAAGGTCAATACCAACCTGTGTCAAATCTGCTGAATTTATCATTATATCATCTCCAGGACTTTTCCATACTTTTCTACCTTCGTTAATTAGATAGTTTCTTTGTTTCATGTCTCCTTCATGAATAGATAGAATATCATCAGCTAGATTATTAGATACTTCCTTTATATCTATCCCTGATTTTTTTAATTCTACATTAAGATTATACTCAATAGTATCTCTTATCTTGCTATCAACATCCTTCCAATCTTTATCTTTTGTTAACTCCTTTCTCTTCCTCCAGTATTCTTCAAAAGCTTCTTTATTATTATAAAATAGATAATCTTCATAAGTTTTCACAATTAGTTCAGCTTTTTTATTCAAATCTCCATTACTATTTTTAATTTTCTCAACTTTTTCCTTAAGTTTCTCTGGATTAGCTCTATTGGTAGCCTCCGCTTTCAATTTTTCTATTACAACTTTAGGAAATTGTATTTGAGGATGGTGATGTACATAAGATTCTAAAATTTGAAACTCCTTATCGCTAAGTTCTTTTCCATTTTCCAACTTGTCTAAAATACTTTGATACTCTTTATGCAAATCTTTGGGCAGTCGGTCTGTAACTTGATTGCTAAGTTCTAAGTTGTTGCCAATGCTTTACCTTACTTATCCACCACCTGAGCTTCAAACTTAGCCGGTTTATTGTCTACATTGGTGATGGTAATAGTGTAGGGTTTGTTATTCGTGACATCAAAAATTTTTTCTCCTTGATACTGAATAATTAAATTTGATTTTTCTATATAAATATCAGCTAAATCACTATTTTCTACATAAGATTCAGTCAATTCTCCCGACTCATCTCTGACCCATTTGAACACATTCTGCTTACTTAAATCATAATGCAACTCACTACCACTTACAGACCAATACTCTCTGCCATTTAACTCTAGTTTATTTTTATCAGTTTTCTTTAGAATTAACTCTGAATAATATTCCACATCCTGTATCCGAGGATTGACCGTTAGGCTGATCGACTGTCCAGGTTGTAGGGTATATTTACCATAGTTTAAAATTGCCTGAACGTACCAGACAACAAACAGACTATACAGAACGCCAATAATAATCCTTGAACGCCTACTTTTAAAACAGCGCAAAAGTAGGATTAAAGAAATGATAAATACTAATGAAGTGAACATGTTAGTTATTTCCTCCCTTATAAGCATCCGCGCCGTCTTGAATTGCAGCGGCATCACCAAAATTATCCCCATACTGACCTTGCAATAGACTCAGATCGTATTTTATATCTGCGCCTACTACAAAATATTTATCAAACTTCAAATAATCCGAGAATTGTTGTGCCTTTCCTGCACCATATTTTAAATAGTCATCGCTTGATTCTAGATATCCTTTTCCAACATAGCCAAAGAGGTAATTTCCCATGTAGTCTGATTTCATCCCTTCTTCCCATTGGCGACCCCAAACTGAAAATGGGTAATCATCTCGATAAACTCGGTTTTTAAGGTCAAGCGGCTGATTAGTATTGACTAAATCAATAAAGGTAGCATTATCCCCCAATTTTGTTCCAATTGGAGTAGAAAAATCTGTTACGCCATTGTCTCCTGGACTCTTCCAGAACTCTCTTCCTTTTTGGATTAATTCTGATCTCTTCTCATCTTCCATTTTTTTAACATCTAAAACATCATCCCCAAGTTGCTGGGCTATTTCTTTTACATTAATTCTAGAGTTTGATAAAGAATCATTGAATTCCTTTTCAATTTTTTCTTTCTTCTTAATCATATTTGGATCCTTACTCGTCCAATCATCATCCATCGCCTTTCGTTTCTTCCAATACTCATCAAAAGCAGCTCTATTATTGTAAAACAGATAATCTTCATAAGCTTTGACGATTAGGTTTGCTTTTTCGGTCGAAGTTTTATCACTCTTTTTGATTTTCTCAACCTTTTCCTGTAGTTTCTCTAGATTAGCTCTGTTAGCTGCTTCTGTCGTCAGCTTGTTGGTGACAATTTCTGGTAACTGAACTTTTGGATAACGTCGAGCATAAGATTCTAGAGTTTCAAATTCCTTATCACTCAGCTCTTTGCCCTTTTCCAACTTGTCTAAAATACTTTGATACTCTTTATGTAAGTCTTTGGTTTTCTTAGAAGAATCATATTTTGCACTCTCAATCTTCACATCCTTCATCTTCTGTACCCAGCTCATGTCCACACCGTCTGCATAGTAGTTGCCATCACTGTCGACAATGATTTTACTTAGTTGAGTAGCTCCTTGAATCGCTAGGCCAAGGACTTCTAGGCTATCGCTGAAATACTGGGAAACCTGTGAGACAAAAAATTCTAGTTTTTCAATCTTGTCTTCCAAATCCTGAATACCTGACTCGATTTGAGATTTGGTATTGTAGAGGATGGTCTTCTCAGAGAAAGCTTTTCCCCAATTGAGACTAAAGAGGTCTTTGATTTGATTTAGCCAGTTCTCCCTCGCTTGAATCTGAGTTTCTACGATAGCTAACTGCTCTTCCCTCAGCTTTTTCAGTTCCTTGAGCTGGTCTAGATCCAAATCACCATATCCAGAGACCTGAGCATCTGCATTTTTGTAGGAGGTCAACTCTAGTTGGATATCATCTATCGCTGCTTGTAACTTCTTGATGCTGGGGATGATAATCTCTGTGAAGAGACCCTTCCCAGCTGTGTAGGCTGCTCCTGTCAGCTCACCTGAGTCTAAAGAGGAAATCAGGTGGTCACATCCACTAGATAAGCGGTCCGTGACTTCATTTGCGACTTGGAGGTTGTTAGTCATGGCTTGAATCAATTCTTGGGATTCTTGTGCGCTGTATTTTACTCCCATGGTAGCCGATTCCTTTCCGATATCAGTTCTTCTCTGGCTTCATCGAAAGTTCGACGAGCCTTCTTCGTTTGTTTTCCCAATTCATCCAGTTCCTCTTCTACATAGGAGTTGACCTGTCGTTGAATGGTTCTATTTTCACTTTCGATTTGCTCTATCACTTGACGAGAACTGGGTGAGAGAGCCAATAGAGTCGCCATACGATGGTGGATGCTCTGGATTTCTGAGTGAAAGTGAGTTAGCTGCTGTTCATATTGTCTTTTTAGAGTCTGAAGACTTTCTTCTTTATCGTCAATCTTGACAATTTCTCTCCAAAGTTTGTAGCGTTTTTCTTCGTTCTTATCTGCCATTTTTAATGTTCCCACCTCTTAGCCTGCTCTACATCGCGTTTTTCAATCTTATGAGCAATTTCTGGAAACTTATTTGCTTGGGTCAAAACAGCCGAGCTGAAATCACTGACCGCCTGAAGCATTTGATTGCAGGCCTGACGTCCAGCTTCCATCCCAGCAATTTCAGAAGTATATGAAAATTCTACTTGCTGATTTTGCTTCTTGCTCGTGTCATACCCAACCAATTCATTAATAGCTGCCTCTGCTGCTATCGTGCTAGATTTTATCTTTCCACCCATATTTCAAACTCCCTTTATTTATTATATATTGACCATATCATAACACAAAAATAGTACGATTTCAAAACAAACCCTAGGGGCAAGTACGCTCATCTCCTTAGAGTAAACTCTATCGCTCGGTGAATGAGTTTGACAGAGACGACACTAGTCATTTTGGAAACCCGTTTTCTGATGCCTTATAGTTTGAGTGGTCTTATTAGCAAGGCTTGTTCACCTCTCGTGAGAAACAGAAAAAGACAAGCCCTAGAAAAATTCCTAGGGCTCGTCTTATGTGTCAAAATGAGCTATGTTCTTACTGACTCCTACAACTCTGTCCGATTTTCAATGGCTCGTAAGAGTGTGACTTCGTCCGCATACTCGATATCAGCTCCCACGGCTAGACCTCGTGCTAGGCGAGTGACCTTGATACCAGCTGGTTTGAGGAGACGAGAGAGATACATTGATGTCGCTTCTCCATCCGCTGTCGCATTGGTTGCCACGATCACCTCTGAAACCTCACTATCCATGAGACGGGTCATGAGACTCTTGAGGTTGATATCGTCTGGGCTGATGCCATTCATAGGAGAAATGAGGCCGTGCAAGACATGATAGAGTCCATGGTATTCTTGGATATTTTCCATAGCAGCCACATCGCGACTATCCTCTAACACCAAGATGGTTGTCTGGTCTCGAGTCGGATCCGTACAGATTGAGCAAGGGTCATCATCCGTCAGGCGACCACAGATGGAACAATAGGTCAATTCCCGTTTAGCAGACAGGAGATTCTTGGCAAATTCATTGACATCATCATCAGACATTCCAATGGTATAGAAGGCTAGGCGGGTAGCCGTTTTGATTCCGATACCTGGTAACTTTGAATAGCTATCAATCAGCTTGGCAATAGGTGTTGGATACAGCATAAGTTCCTTTCTAATTCATTGGATGGTGTTGGTGATAAAGATTGATAATGTCGCGTGCAATTGAAGGTCCGACACCGTTTGTAAGGTTGGTGTTATGAGGAAAGACGACTGCGACCGCGATTTGAGGATTTTCGGTCGGTGCATAGGCGACTGCGTTGGTATTATTGGCTTTTTGACCGCCATTAACGTAACTTTCGGCAGTACCCGTTTTCCCGCTGATGGAAACGGCTGCGCCATTTGAAAAGGCACGACCAGTTGTCAGAGCACTCGTTCCATGCGAAACTTGATAGAAACCTTGCTGCAAGATAGCCATATCTGATTCTGAAATATTGACCTTGTTCAGTTCCTTAGTGGCTGTTTCTTGAACCAGACTACCTAAGCCACCTTGGTCATTGTTTCCATAAACCCCTTCAACGATGTGAGGAGCTAAACGTACGCCATTGTTTGCAATGGTTGCGACATACTGGGCTAACTGCATCGGTGTGTAGTTGTCAAACTGACCAAAGGAATTATTGATATAGTTCCCCAAATCAAATTCTTTTGGCGTAAATCCTGTGGATTCATCTGGGAGGTCAATCCCTGTTGAAGCCCCGAGTCCATATTCCCCAAAGGTTGATCGCAATTTGCCCATTGCAGTCTCTAACTGTCCCGTTGCGGCCACCATGTTTGGTGTGTAGGTCTGTCCCATGATTCCTAGCGCAGTCTGAACCATATAGGTATTAGAAGAGTATTCTAGAGCCTCAACTGCTGTGATAGGGAAAGAACCATAGGACAAGGTATACCATGAATTGATAGGGGCCGAACCTTGGAAAACAATCGGCTGGTCTGTCAAGGTTTGATTACCTGACAAGACTCCATTTTCCCAACCAGAGCTGATGGTCGCCGCCTTAACGACAGATCCTGGCACAAAGACGTTGGTTATCGTTCCAAGCGAATCTGAACTTAATTTACCGGATTCGACATCATGCTTGACACCTGACATGGCCAAAACTGCACCGGTTTTAGGATTGAGGGCTACGGCGTAAACCCCTTCAGAATATTTGGCTCCACCGTTACCCAACTCTGAGTTGAAGTAGCTCTTGAGTAGGTCGTCCACACCATTCTGGAAAGCTAGGTCAACCGTTAACTTGATATTGTTTCCTTTACTTCCTTCTTCGACATTTTCCACACTTTCCATATTTCCGTGTTTGTCGAGGTGGATTTCTTTGACGGAGCGTTTTCCTTGAAGAACATCTTCATATTGCTTTTCAAGATAGGAAGTTCCCACTCGGTCATTGAGAGAATACCCTTTTTTGAGATAGGCATCAACTTCCTCTGCTGGAAGTCCTGACTTTTCATTTGAAACGCTACCAACGATTGTTGACAAAGAAGTGTCTAGGACTTTTCGATCCCATGAAGTTGAAATACTAATCCCTGGTAATTCCTTGGAGGCCGATGCAACGAGAGCAACTTGGGTATCATCTAAGGCATCCGTAGAAATGGTGCCCGTTGCAAAATTTTCAACAGCATTTAGCTGACTAAAGAGATAGATTTCCTTTTTCTGGTCATCTGTATAATTAAGTTGACTCACGTCAATACTTTCAACCGCATTATTGTAAAGTGTCGCTTCCGATAAGCGGTTCCCATCTGAATCCAGGCGTTTATCGCTCGGCAAGGATTCGACTGTTTTTTTGTATATATCTTGGTCCGCCAAGTAGTAGTCTGCAATCTGTCGATCTGTCAGATCAGGAGAGGTTACATTTACATATGTGAGGAGTTTCTTGGCTGTCTCCTTCAATTCAGTTGCCGTCATTTTATTGTTTCGTGTGAAAGAAACAACTTGCTTGACAGTATTTTCTACCAAGGGTTTCCCAGCCGCATCATAGATCTGTCCACGAGCTGAACTGGTTGTTACCCTTGTTTGGCTGGCTGAGGCCAATTTTGTTTCATAAAAATCTTTATTGAGCACCTGCATGTATAACAATCGACCAATAATGGCCATAAAGAGCAGAATGACAATCGCAAATAATAAATTAAGCCGAATCGGAATCGAATGGCTATTAAATTTTCTCATACAACTAAGACTCTTTTCTAGAAAAATTCCCGATTTCCACCTTTATTTTCCCTAAAATAATAGAGTAAACAGGTGAAACTCAGTACATTTCATTGTACCATATTTTACGGAGAAACTCTTGGAAAAGTCGAAGCATTTTTTGACTTTTAACTGAAAATGCCTTTTTATTTGGTTATCCTATTTTCTATGATATAATGATAGTAATAGTTAGGAAAGCGTTAACCTTTAAGACTTTGACTCATAAAAAGGAGCCTCATGAACAAGCCAGATATCGCAACCATAATCGACCTCCATTTTGAAGAATTAACCGAGCTCGAGCAAGAAATCGCTCGCTATTTTTTACAAGCTGAAACGATCCAAGATGATCTTTCTTCTCAGCAAGTTACCCAGAAATTACATATCTCCCAAGCAGCCTTGACCCGCTTTGCCAAAAAGTGTGGTTTTACAGGCTACCGAGAGTTCGTCTTTCAATACCAGCACCAGGCTAGTAAACCGGACACTCATTCGCACAAACACAGTCCTTTGACCAAACGTGTTTTGCGAAGCTACAGTATCATGCGAGAACAAACACAGGATTTGATTGACGAAGAACAACTGGAACGCGTCGCTCAATTAATCGATGACGCAGAACGAGTTTACTTTTTTGGGACGGGAAGTTCTGGTCTGATTGCCCGTGAGATGAAACTGCGCTTTATGCGACTAGGTGTTGTCTGTGAAGCTTTGACCGATCAGGATGGCTTTGCTTGGACGACCAGTATCATGGATGAAAACTGTCTGGTACTTGGCTTTTCCCTATCAGGAACTACCCAATCCGTCCTCGATAGTTTGTTGGATGCCAAGGAAATGGGCGCCAAGACCATCCTCTTTACCAGCGCACCAAACAAAAACAGTCAGGCCTACACCGAAACGGTCCTTGTGGCAAGCCATAGTCAATCTTCTTACATCCAGCGTATTTCCGCTCAACTCCCTATGCTCATTTTAATAGATTTGATTTATGCCTACTTTTTAGAAATCAATCGCAAGAGCAAAGAAAAAATCTTTAACAGCTATTGGGAAAATAAAAAACTCAACGGCTATCGTAGACAAAAACGTGTTAGAAAATCCTAGTTTGGTTGGACCAAACTAGGATTTTTTTGTTTTGAAATGATAATAGGCACCCAACATCACTGCGGTATTTTGGTGATGGACAAATTCTAATCGTAAAATAAAATGAGCTATTCTTCAGAAGTACGTTCTATAATATCATAGTTTAATGCAAAGTGTAGCGATGTAGTCATTTCCATACCGTGATAATCGATGTCTTTTGTCACACGATTCATAAAAATCGATCATAGCGAGGCCGTTTTTTAGTTGTCCTCTAATCTGACTTTCTAAGGTATGGCTAAATTCATATCCATATTCTGGATTGATGGTGATTTTGCCTTCCTCTTCAAGCTCTCTTGAATTAAAAGGGATTGACAACTGTAACAGTAATTCCTCATCGGGTTTGTCCCATACAGTGTCAGCATCATACATGTAGATCCAGGGATTCATAAATCCGACCATTAAAAGTCCACCCTTTTTCAATACGCGAGAGGCTTCTTTATACATGTTTTCTAAATCCTCTATGTATACATTTGAAACCGGATTAAAAACAATATCATAAGTTTCATTTTCAAATGGAAATGGTTTTGTCATATCACCTTGAACGGTATTGATTTTTAAGCCTTCTCGTTTTGCAACCATTTCATCTCTTTCTAATTGTGATTTAGAAAAATCCATAATGGTGACATCATAACCTTTTGCAGCAAAAACAGGACCCTGCTGTCCACCACCACAAGCTAACCCTAATATCTTTTTTCCCTTGGCTTTTTCAAACCATTCTATCGGAACTTTTTTCCCCACAGTTAAGGCGACAGAAATTGGATGCTTTCTAGCTTCTTCTAATTCTTCATGTGTCAATGGCTCAGTATAGGCATTTTTTACATTATTCCATCTATCTTCATTTAATTTTATATAATTACTCATCTTACAATCTCCTCGTAATTTTATAGTATTTCGATTTAAGTTGGATGTGTTGCCACACTTCTCTCACCTCTAGAAATTTTAATTTGTCAATTTTTCGTCCACCTCATTATATCATTTTTCCACATTTCTCATTTACTCAAACTAAACACTAGTTGAATTTTATGATAGAATTGCTCTCGCTTCAACCTTTCATACAAGATGCTTATTTTCTCCTAGTTTCTCACGATTACCTCCTTTGGCTTAAATTTTTCAATAAAAAAAGAATTAAGCAAAACAGTTTTCACTCGAGTAGTGATTCAGTGTTTTTCTTAATTCTATAGTTCCAAACTAGGATTGTTTTGTTTTGAAATGATAATAGGCTCCCAACATACCTGCTGTATTTTGGTGATGGGCAAATTCTAATCGTGTTTTTTCAGCTAGACTTGGTACCAAGGTCGCCTTCAAGGCTGTGCGGATCTTTGGTTTGAGGATAGCCTCTTGTCCCATGATACCGCCACCGAGAATGACTACTTCTGGATTGGCAACGTAGCAAATATTTGCCAGACCTTTCCCAAGGTAATCTACCATGCGGTCAATACCTGCCATACAGATTTTATTTCCTTCAGTGGCTTCCTTGAAAATGCGTCGGCCATTCCACTGATCAACTGGATCACCGTGAGCTGTTGCTACATACTCAACCAAGGCTGTCGTAGAAGCAAGATCCTGAAAAGCTCCATCCTGCATGTGCATGTAACCAACTTCGCAGGCCGAATTGCTAAATCCATGGAAGATTTTCCCATCCATAATCAAGCAACCACCGATACCGGTTCCAATGGTCAAGCAAAGTGTGACACTCGCTCCCTTGCCTGAACCAGATACTGCCTCAGCCAGACCTGCACAGTTGACATCATTTTCAATCTCACAAGGAATAGCAAAACTCGTCTCGATTTCCTTCTTGAACTGGGTTCCTGCATAGTTGGGAATCTGAGGACCAGCATAGAAAATCTCACCCTTATCAGGATCCACCATTCCTGCAGAAGAAATGGCAACACCTGCTACTGGGCCTTTTTCTATATAGCTGGCTACGATATCTTTTGTCTTTTGTAAGATATGAGGTCCACCCTTATGCGCCTCGGTTGGCATTTCATGCGATTCAACAAGTTGGCCTTCTTGGTCAATCAAACCATATTTGATGTTGGTTCCACCGATATCAATTGCAACGTAGTGTGTCATAAATACCTCCTTATGGATTAGAGGAAGCGTTCCTTGGTTTCACGAATCAATTGTGCTGCTGCTTCTACAACTGGGCGATCTTCTTCGGTTACTGGCGTCAATGGCGAACGAACTGAACCAATGTTCAAGCCTTCATTGATCTTCAAGACTTCCTTAATCACACCGTACATATTTCCATGTGCAGAAGTGAGCTTGCCAATGATTGCATTGATAGCATACTGCAATTCACGCGCTGTTTCCAAATCTTTCTCTGCAATCAACTCATTGAGTTTCAAGAAGAGTTCTGGCATCGCACCATAAGTACCACCAATACCAGCTTTGGCACCCATGAGGCGACCACCTAGGAATTGTTCATCTGGGCCATTGAATACGATGTGGTCTTCTCCACCAAGGCTGACAAAGGTTTGGATATCTTGAACTGGCATAGAAGAGTTCTTAACACCGATAACACGAGGATTCTTCAACATTTCAGTATAAAGACTTGGAGTCAAAGCAACACCTGCCAATTGAGGAATGTTATAAATCACATAATCTGTATTTGGAGCTGCAGCACTGATATCGTTCCAGTATTTGGCAACTGAGTATTCTGGCAAGCGGAAGTAAATCGGCGGAATCGTTGCAATGGCATCTACTCCCAAGCTTTCTGCGTGGCGAGCAAGTTCCATACTATCCTTTGTATTATTGCAAGCAACGTGAGCAATGATAGTCAATTTTCCTTTGGCAACTGCCATGACTTCTTCCAAAATCAATTTGCGATCTGCCACACTTTGGTAGATACATTCACCAGAAGAACCATTGACATAGAGACCTTGAACTCCCTTATCAATGAAGTATTGAACCAAGGCGCGCGTACGTTCTGGACTGACTTCTCCTTGATCATCATAACATGCGTAGAAGGCTGGAATGACACCTTCGTATTTTTTCAAATCTGACATAGATTTTCTCCTAAGATTTCTTTTTTCTGCTGAGAGCAGTTCTATTTTTTACAAGTTTAGTATACACCTTGTGAAAATCGCTTTCAATATCTTGTATACACTTAGATTTTAGTTTCTACTTGTATTTTAGAAACTATAACGATTGAAAGTAGTTTCAGAAAGATCTCATCCTACTGGTATTTTGCGAAAATTTTCTCCATCAATCCTACTTGGAGAAAGACCAGCAAACCAAAACCAAAGAGGATAAAGACCGATCCACCCAAAAGGAGAGTGAAGGCGGATAGATAAAGAACCATCACAATAAGAAAGAGAATGGCTAACATGAGGAAGAACCATGGAAAGTTAAAACTTGCCAAGATAAGCCCTTTTTGCAACACTTCTTTCCATGACAAATCATAGCGCGCAGCGATGGGATAACTAGCCAGCATCATGAGAGTGAGGAAGATGAGAATCCCCAAACAAATTGCTTTCACAATCTGGAAAGGCAAAGCTGTCTGGCCCCAGAAGAGATAGAGATCTAAAAGGCTTAATGACACAATGCCCAACTCTAGCAAACCTAACTGGAAACCCAGTTTCAGATTTTGCTTGAAAGCTCTTAGATAAGTTCTAAAGACTGGTACCCGTCTGCTTCTCTTAATCTCAAACATGGTTTCATAGAGGCTGATTTTCGCCACTCCAATCGTCACGATGGGCAAACAAGAGACGACAAAAAGAAGATTGGCTGTCACGATATCCAAGACCTTCTCACTGAAACGCATGAGAAAATTATCTGTATCAAATGCTGCCTTGATAAGGCTTACTCCTTTTTGTGCCATGTTTGCTCCTCCTAATTCTTTTAATCAATCAAAATTTTAAAGAGATATTTGCGAACCTTTTCTTCCATACCCGCGTAGCCATTTGGCTGATGAGGTTCTCCTGGGAAGAAAATCGCAAAATTGTGATAGCCCAACAAGAGTGGGTATTTTTCATGACAATGGACAAAGCCAATGTCGCTCGCTTCGTCAAATGCTACCGCTTCGTCTTTGATACGTGAACCGTAGCTCGAATATTCATGTCCTTCTACCAGCAAATGCAAGTCTGCATAGTTCTTATGATGCTCAAATTGATCATTTTCAGCTTGATTGAGGACATTTTCCTGCACAACTAGAAAGACCTTGTCCCCGTCAATCTCATACTTACCGAGTTCGAAAGAATCCTTACGGTGCTGATAGAGATAGTCGATAGCCTTATCTAGATTGGGATGGATCCCCTTGTAAAAGGCGATGTTTTTCAAATCGTCAAAAATCATACTGTTTCCTTTGTTTCTGATAGTTACTAGTTTTCAGTTCCGAATTATCCTTCCTCTATTTCCCTGTAATAGTGCGGACGGAAGCAAATTCCTTCGGAATTTCATTCCTAATTTTTGAGCCTTTCACTCCTTCATCGTCAGTCTCAAAAATTCCGTCTAAGATAAGCGTAAGATGCTTATCTTAGATACCACTAAAGCGGAAAATAGCCACCATAAAACGAACCTACTCTAACTAGTATCATGAAAAGAATTTATTCTTAAGTTTATAAGTGTCTGACAAAACTTCACGAAGTAACTGCATACTCTCCATTTTGTAGACACTTATAACTCTATATTCTCTTATACTTAATGAAAATCGAAGAAGAAACTAGGAAGCTAACCGCAGGCAATACTTAAGTATGGCATGGTAACACAGACGTAGTTTAAATTCGATTTTCGCAAGGTCTTATCCTTTAACAGCTCCCATAGTAATACCCTGAGTGAAGGATTTTTGGAAGACAAGGAAGACGGTTACGATTGGCACGGCTGCAAGAGCTGCACCTGCCATGATCAAACCATAGTTGGTTGCCATTTCGGCCTGCATGGTCGCAACCCCGAGTGAGATGGTCAAGTTTTGACGTGAAGTCAACATAACCAACTGCATAAAGTAGTCGTTCCAAGTATTGATGAAGGTAAAGATTGCAAGGGCTGCAAATCCTGGTTTCACAATAGGGAAAGCTACGCTCCAAAAGGTACGAATCTCACCACAACCGTCGATTTTAGCTGATTCAAGCAATTCTGTAGGGATATTTTCGCTGAACTGTTTCATGAGGAAGACCCCAAATGGCCATCCAATCAAAGGCAAGATAACTGCCCAAAGAGTATCGTGAATTCCCATGAAGTTAACGATACGTACCAATGGTACAAGGACAACTTGTTTTGGAAGAGCCATGGCAGCGATAAAGACTGCAAAGAGGATGCGTTGACCATAGAAACGTTTTTTAGCCAAGACATAACCTGCTAGAGAAGAGGTTGCGCAGACTAGGAACATGGTTACCAGTGAGATAAATACAGAGTTCCACATCCACTGCATAGCAGGGTTTTGCACCATGAGTTGTTGGAAGTTCTCCATGGTTGGCATTTTAGGGAACCACTGTGGCGGAATCATAATGGTATCCGGCTGTGATTTGAAGGCCCCTGTCAAGATCCAGTAGAATGGAAAGATGAACAGTACGGTCAACAAGAGCAAGATAATCGTTGAAATAACAGTGAAAGCTGTTAAGGGTTTCTTTTGTGTAGGTTGCATAACTGTCTCCTTTCTTTAGTATTCTACGTCGTTTCCGAGGATCTTGAATTGAGCAAAGCTGACAATGGCAATCATCACTGCCAAGAAGACACCGATGGTATTTGCATAGCCGTATTCTGTCAATTGGAAGGCTTTTTCGTAAAGGTAGTACATCAAGGTACTTGTTGAGTAGTTTGGACCACCAGAAGTCAAGAGCTGAATCAAGGCGAAACATTGGAATGAGTTGATGGTTGTGATGATCGCGATGTAAAGAGTTGTTGGAAGAAGGCTAGGCCATTTGATCTTCCAGAAGACTTGAAACTCAGTCGCACCGTCAACACGCGCCGCTTCAACAAGTGAGTTATCAATATTCCCCATGGCAGCGATATAAAGAATAATCGGTTGACCAACAGATGTTGTCAAAAGGATGATCATAATCGCTAGCAAAGCCCAGTTTTTGTCACCCAGCCAAGAAATATTTTGGCTGATGATATGGCTTGACTTAAGGACAAAGTTTAGAATCCCTGATAGTGGGTCATAGATCCATTTCCATACAACCGTTACGGCAACACTACCTGTGACTACAGGAAGGAAGAAGACGAAACGATAGAAAGAACGGGCAATGGCATTTTGATGATAGGTTTGAGATGCTACAAAGAGCGAGAAGAGAACCACAATCGGAACAGATCCAATAACCAGGATAACGGTATTGATCAAAGACTTCACAAAGACAGGGTCTTTAAACATGCGAATGTAGTTGTCCAAGCCCACAAACTCAAATTTAGTCATGGAGTAGTTAAAGAAACTTGTAATGAATCCCATAATCATAGGAGCCAAAACAAAGATGACAAAGAAAAATAACACTGGTGCTAGGAAAGCGTAGGAAATCACTGTTTCCCGCATACGAATTTTATTGACTTTCACAGTCGGCACCTCTCTTTCAAATAGAATAGTTTTTGATTTTCTTGAACTGTTTTAAAACCAAAATGAAATTTTTTAAGATTCGCTTATGCAAGAACTTCATTTTAATTTCGTGACAGTTCCTACCATTTCAAACAAAAGTCCCCCTTTTCTTACACCATAGTGCACAGGGAAAAGGGGGGAATCAATCTGACTTAGTGCTTATTGTTTTGTAGCTTTTTTGATTGTTTCGTTAGCTTTTTCAGTGAAGGCTTTCAAAGCATCCGCTGGTTTTTCGTCACCATTAGATACAGATTGCAACATTGGGAACCAAAGTGTTCTCATTTCAGCAAAACCGTCAATTGTGTTGTAGTAAGGTGAGTAGTATTTAGTCCAACCACTGATTGTTTCCATACGTTTGTCTTCATAAAGTTTGCCAAATGAAGTACGAACTGGGAAGGCACCTGTACGAACAACGTCTTTAGGACCCCATTCTTTGTCATCTGCGATGAATTGAACGAATTTCTTAGCAGCTGCGATTTTCTTATCGTCTTTGTTGTTAAATACTGCAAATCCGTTTACAAGGTATTCAAGAGATGGTTTACCAGAGTCTGATGGGAATGGTACTTCTACCACATCTACCTTACTTGCTTCCAAGAGTTTCGCTTGGATACCGTTTTGAGCTGGAGCCCAAAGGATTGTGTATGAAGTTTGACCGTTCGCAAAGTTTTGGATGTCTGCCCCACCGTCAAATTGTGAACCATTGTTCAATAGACCATCCTTGATCCAGCTAGCAGCTTTTTCAAGACCTTTGACGAATTTAGGATCGTCTGTTGTATATTTGGTTACGTCTTTGTCTGTTACAGAACCGCCATAAAGGTTTGCGATGAAGGCACGTGTTCCTTGGTCTCCCCCTTGACCAGAACTGAACAATGAACCTGGTGTATATCCTTTATCTTTAAGCGCTTTCAAAACTTTTTCAAAGTCATCAGTTGTCCAACCTTCTTTTACAAGGTTTGCAACTCCAGCATCTTCCAACATTTTCTTGTTCATAGCCATGTAGAATGGAGCTGAACTGATTGGATACATGTAAGCTTTATCTCCAGCCTTACTTGCTTGTACGATATTTTCGTTGTTGACATCTTTGACGAATTCGTCTGTGAAGAGGTCGTTCAACTCAGCCAATTTACCATTTTTACCGTATTGGATGATACGTCCTGGTGCGTCAAAGAGTACGTCTGGCGCTGTTCCTGCTTCGATGGCTGTTGTAATCTTTTCAGGACCTGACTTGAAGTCGATGGTTTCCAATTTCACTTTTACATCTGGATTTGCTTTTTCAAAAGCTTCGATGATTGATTTTTCATAAGTTCCAACACCGTCACCAGTTTTTTCTTGTGTGAAGACTGGGAATGCCCACCAAGTGATTTCTGTTTTTCCGCTATCGCTACTAGAGCTTCCAGCATCTTTACTTCCACCAGAGTTACCACAAGCCGCAAGGCCAAGAATCGCAGCACCCGCAAGTACTGTACAAGCTAGTTTTCTAAATTTCATTTGTATTCTCCTAATTGATAAGCGTATCCATATTGGATAATGAGTTCTTTATATTTGTATACGTTTTCATTTTGTCCGACGCATCGACCACTCTCCTCTGCTTTGAGATTGTGTTATTTAAGACCGGCAACAAAGCGCTCCGTAATCTCTTTTGGTCTAGTAATCGCTCCACCGACAACGATGCCTCGCACCCCATATTCAAGGATTTGCTTAGCTTGTTCTGGTGTATGAATCTTCCCTTCAGCGATGACATCCACACCTGCTTCACACAGTTTTTTGATCAGTTCAAAGTCTGGACCATCTACCTTAGGACTATAAGAGGTATAACCTGATAGGGTTGTTCCAACAAAATCAATTCCTGCTTCAACCGCTGCTATTCCCTCTTCAAAGGTACTGGTATCAGCCATCAAGAGTTGATGCGGATATTTTTCTTTGACTTGTCGGATAAAGTCCTGAATTTCCAAACCATCGTAACGTTCACGTTTGGTACAATCCAGAGCAATGACCTCGATGTCTAGTTCAGCCAGTTCATCCACTTCTTTCATAGTAGCTGTAATGAAAGGCTCCTGTGGCGGATAGTCACGTTTGATAATCCCGATAATCGGGAGTTTCGTAACCTCCTTAATCTCCTTGATATCGCGAACACTGTTTGCTCGGATACCGACTGCTCCACCTTGCTCAGCCGCTTTGACTAGCAAGGGAATGACTCCTCCCGCTTCTGTATAAAGCGGTTCGTGAGGAAGTGCCTGGCAAGAGACAATGATTCCATCTTTGATTTGTTCAATCAAGGCTTCTTTGCTGATCTGTGGCATCCTCTTTCCTCCCTTTCTTTCTTCTATGGGCTTATTATATATCATTTGTTAAGCGCTTTCAATAGATTGTGATAGAATAGATTTCAGTTTCAAAACTATTTTATAGAACAGACTATCCTGAAAGTAGTTTCAGACCTCTTATGATTTCGAATCAACCTAAATTTAATAAAGAAAGATAGCAGGCTGAAAAACCTGCTATCTCTTCTGAGACTTACTCAAATAGCTTTTACTTATTATTCTTTTCTCTTCTTGCCAAATGCAAACAAGGATAAAACAACACCTGCAAGACCAAGGGAAATCAGTGAGTTTGTTTCCTTACTTCCCGTATTCGGAAGTTCATCTTGTTTAGCTGCTGGCGCTTGATAGGTCACATCTTGGCCTAGAGACAGTTTGTTGTCTGCAGCTGCTAATACTTGATTTGTTTCTCCCTTGTACTCTGGCACTTCAAGGACTGCCGCCTCAGCACCATTGACGCCACCCTTATACTCTGGCAGGTCATTTGAAGCTGCTAAGACAAAGTTAGCACCTCCTCTATATTCTGGAAGCTCGTTTGAGGCTGCTAGAACTGCATTGACACCACCCTTGAACTCTGGAAGTTCATGAACTGCTGCCTCAACAGCGTTGACTCCACCCGTAAACTCTGGTTTTTCTACTGTTGGAGCTGGTTCTTCACCTACTGTTGCCAATGGTCCAGTGTACTCTGGTATCTCTGCCACAGACGCTTCTTCTGCATTAACGCCACCTGTGAATTCAGTTTTTTCAACCGTTGGAGCTGCTTCTTCACCCACTGTTGCCATTGGACCTGTATACTCCGGAACTTCATGAACCGCTGCTTCCTCAGCATTGACACCACCTGTGTACTCCGGCACCTCATGGATAGCAGCTTCACTGCCATTAATACCATCGCTTAGTTTAGAGCCAGCTAAAGAAACTGGTAAATTGTGCATGCTTTCAATTGCACCCTCAGCTAGACCTGTAATTCTTTGACCCATATCCTCTGGATCTATTGTGAATAGGAGAGTTTTTGTATCGTACTGGGTCATAAAGGTTGCTGTCTTGCCATTTGCCAATTGAAGGGTCGGAGCCTTGTTGACCAATACTTCCGAATCGAACTCCATGGCAATAATACCTGGCCATTTTTGGATAGCATATTTTACTTTTGCTTCTTTAGGAGAAATTCTGTCTTTGCTTAAGAAATCCCAGTTGAATTTCTTATAGGATAAAGTATAATCGTTTTGATTGCCATCCGCATGCTCATAAAGCAAACCATATTCGCCATTTCCGAGTTCTTGGAGTGAGTTGTAAGCAAACTTACCACTTTGTATAGGATTGTGTTTCAGCCATGTCAACTCACCATTCTCCTCAACACGAGCTAGGTGAACCAAACCATTGTTGCGTCCAGGACCACCAGCATTGCTGAGTAGAATGTATTCCTTGCCTTCATGCATGGTGTGAATAGCGGACATTTGAACATAAACGTCTTTTACTTGAGGATAACGTTTGATTTCCTTATCCCACGTTGCTCCCCCATCATGACTGGTCGCAACCTGAAGATCACCAGTCAACCCACGCATAAAGAGCTTGAGATCCCCATTATTCAACTGAACAACAGTTGACTCCGTATTTTGGGCGCCTGGATTATTCATGGTTGAAGAGTGAATGGTTTGGTTGCCTACTGGGCGGTTATCATTAACTGCTTCCCCTGCTTGCCATGTTTCTCCATGATCATCTGAATAAATTACACGAGATGATTGAGAACCACTTAGGTAGGAAACGTTGTTTGTTGTATAAACTGGAATCACCAGTCTTCCCTTATGAGGTCCTGTACGCAAGGCAATCCCCGTACCAGGTCCAGTTCCTAGGAAGTGCATCCAATCTTTCCGAATCCCATGAGTGATATCTTTTGGTGCAGACCAAGTCTTCCCATCGTCATCACTGTAGGACATCCATAGGTAGTTGGTATTGGAAACTCTAAAAATATTCTTCTCGCTATACTCAAAATAAATATTTCCGATTAGCTCATTCCCTTTATACAAATCCCCCTTATCGCTGTAGGCAGGTTTTTTGGGGTCAACGACGACGCGATAATCTGTCTTTCTGTTTTGAGGGTCGAAAACCTCTCCGTTTTCTCGAATCGTATAACGACCTGATTCTCCTTGCTTATATAAAACTTGATAAACTTTATCTCCCACTTGTTCATAAGCTTTCGGAGCTTGCCCTGGCAATGAAAATACTGCCTTACTCTCAAGGAACATGTCATAAATTGCAAAAATTCTCTTTGTTTCAGGGTCTTGCACCAAGGCCATATCAATATTAACTGGAGATGGCCAATCTGCATGTTTAGCATGCTCATTGTCACGAGGATTTGAGATTACAATTCGGTCTCCCCATGTTTTTCCATTATCTGAGCTGCGACGAACAACCATCCCAATATCTCCCCAGTCAGAATGGTGCAAACGTCTTTCATCCGTTCCTGCAATCAGCGTTCCTTTATCTGTCTTGAGAAGAGCTGGGATACGATAACTCTTGATACCATCTTTATTTGGTTGATTGTTCCTACCACCTTCAAAGACGTCTTCTTTCTCAGTGACTTTTGCTCCCTCAGGAAGTTTCTGTTCCAATTCACCTCTTTCAAATAATTGACTCCGTGTTTGAACTTCATCTGGGCTTAAAGCACGATCATAAACAGTTAAGTTTCGAACTTGTAGGTTTGATGCCCAAACTGTTTTATTGCCCCGTTTGGTTGCTCCAAGTTGAGCTTGATTAACATCTGGCATATCTTTAATGAAATTCCCAGATTTTAGACTTGTTCGAGATAAGACACCGTTCACATAGAGACGAACTCGACCATGAGGTAACTCCGTTGTCGGTTGTTCGACAGTAAAGGTCACGGAATTCCATTGTCCAGGGCGAACTTTCAAAGGAGCATCTGTATACTTATCATAGAACTGTTCTCCGTTAGCGCCACGCCCTTCAATAAGAGCTGTATTATCAAGGACCGACATAGTAAAGTACTCATTTTCCTTGGTGTCACTGGATACAGAGAAGAGATTGTAAAAGCGTGGAGCTGATGCATCTGGTTTGAACTCCATGTGAACTGTAGCATTTTTTAGTTGCTTTAGTTTGTCTAGTTCATTTGATAAATCAACTCTCTGACCATTTGCTGCATTGGTTTCAACATCTTCTTTTTCAAGGACAGGATTAGCATTTTTTAAATCTCTTGAGTAATAGTCACGAGGAATAGCACCCTGATCCTCTGATTCCTCTTCCTTATTTGCTTCTTCTGCAGGGGTTTCCGTAGAGGATGGAGTTTCTGACTCTGCACTCTCATTTTTTTTCAAATGATCTTGGTCCACCTCAACGCCGTTGTCTTGAGCTGCTGCCAATTTACCAGCCAAATCCTTATCCAAATGAGCAAGATCTCCCGAGGACGCTTCTTTTGGCAATTCTGATAAACCTTGACCAGGTTCGACAGTTTCTGTATTGGCCCCTGCTGCATTGGCTTGCTCTTGAGCTAAGACTGGATTTGCTCCAAATACTACTGTACCAATCACTACAGATGCCGCCCCAACTGCAAATTTTCGAATTCCGTATCGCTGTTTCCGATCTAAAGATTTGTAATTCATGTTTGTCCTTTCATTTTTCATATAATAAAGCGCTTTCTTTTTCTTTAAAAATTTTTATTGTCTCTCAAGAGACAAGTTTTACAAGAAAGTATCCAACTTAATGAGAGCTCCCAATCCTCTCCCATTTTCTGCTGAGCTCGAGTTTTTAATCCTCCAGCAGCCTTTTTCCTCCTTTCACAAGTGACTTTGCCTTTATTATACAATAAAGTCTTATATTTATATCTGTGTTCCCACAGAATAGATTTTACTTTTAAGAATATTTTAATATTTTAAATTTTCTAAAAGTACTTTCAGGTTTTGGACATAAAAAAGAGAGCTCCTGCCCTCTCTCATTCATTATCTTACGCACTTAAAAGGAATCTCACTGCCACAGAGCCAGTTATAAACTTGGTCATTGACAAAAACATTCATGGCTTCGTGAGCATACTCTGGCATGATGCGATAGGCCTTGTCGCAAGTTAGGCGGTTGTAAATCGCAAACTGGGTAATAGGATAGCAAACATCGTCGTCCAAGCCCGTAATCATCTTGACCTCACCTTGAATCCGATGGGCAAGATTTTTCACATCGATATAGGCGAGGGTCGCCATGATTTCCTCCTCTGTTTCATGGAAGGGATCGTGGAACTTAAAATATCGGAAAAGTTCGTCATAGGCTTCACTGGTATTGCCAATCTCAAGCACTCGTCTAAAATCTGACAAAAAAGGATAGATGGCAACTGTTTTCTGAATCCGAGGATTGAGCGCTGCTGCAACCAGGGCTAAAGCACCGCCTTGTGAGGCACCATAGCTAGAAAGTCTTTCCTCATCTACCTGTGACAGACTAGCAACAATTTCGATCAACTGGTAAATATCCAGATAGACATCCTTATAAAAGAGCTGGTCTCGACCTTCAACAGCACCACGGATGATATGCCCCTTCACCGTATTTCCTAGTGGAGAGCGCAAGCCGTCTTGCGAGTAACCTGACTGGCCCCGAACGTCCATGGAAACAACACCGTAACCAGCCACAGTATAGGCCAGCATGTCAGCCCAGTCCCAACCACGTCCCATATAACCATGGAAATGAAAGATTAAAGGAACTTTCTCCTCAGTCTTTGGCAGGACGACGCGAGCGTAGACCTTGCCTTCATTGGTTCCTTCAAAAGTAAGTTCATAGCACTTGACTTGGGGAATATGGAAATCTCTTTCCTCCAACTGGTAGGCTGGAAGCGTTGAAACTTTTTTCACTTCCTCATCCCAGAAGGCATCAAAGTCTTCTGGCACCTCATCCCGTCCTAGATAGGTCTTGATTTCTTCTAACAAAGCTGGATTTTTCATAGCATGCTCCTTTAGTTTTGTAATCGCTATCATAACTCTAGCATATCTAGGAAAGCAATGCAAGAAAGAATGCTAAACAGAAAGTGATTTTAGATTCTCTTTCCTCCAACCTATTGTCTGAAAGTAGTTTTAAAAATAAAAAGAGCGTTTCCGCTCTCTGTGTATCAATAGGTGCTAGCTCCTTTCTCTAGTTTGACGGTTTGGAATTTCTTTTGGTAAGTTACTTTAATCGTCATATGAGAGTCCTCGTTTCTTTTTGATGACTCTAGTATAAGACCCAAACCTAAAAGCTAGCTTATAGATTTCTTAGAAAAGGCTTAATCCAGATGTTCTCTCTTTTCTAGATGGAGAGCAATCATGCGCCACTCCGGATCCTCTTGCCAACCTTCTATCGAACTAATGTAGCTGGCAACCTTTCTGGCTTCTTCTAAAATCGTAAAATCTTCGATAATATCCGCCACTTGAAACTCTGGCAGTCCTGACTGTCTGGTTCCAAAAATCTCTCCAGAACCACGCATTTTCAAATCTTCCTCCGCAAGGACAAATCCATTGGTGGTTTCTGTCATGATACGCATGCGGTCCTTCCCAGAATCCGTCTTGGGATTAGCTACAAGAACAGCGTAGGACTGCTTGTCACCCCGACCAACACGACCTCTGAGCTGATGAAGCTGACTGAGACCAAAGCGGTCGGCATCCATGATGATCATGACGGTTGCATTGGGAACATTGACCCCAACCTCAATAACCGTCGTCGAAACCAGAATATCCGTTTTTCGCTCTTTGAACTCTTGCATGATCTGGTCTTTTTCGTCACTCTTCATCTTCCCATGTAAAAGAGCCACTTCTGCCTTGCCGGCAAAATGAGCTGTCAACTCCTCAGATAAGGCAATAGCATTTTTCAGATCCAGAGCTTCAGATTCCTCAATCAAGGGAGAGATGACATAGGCTTGCGAACCTTTTTGAATTTCTCCCTCTAACCAAGTCAAGACCTGAGGCAGTTGCTCATGTTTGATCCAGCGCGTCACAATCGGCTTCCGCCCTGCTGGCATCTGGTCAATAATAGAAACATCCATATCGCCAAAGGCTGTGATAGCCAAGGTTCGTGGAATGGGCGTCGCCGTCATCATGAGAACGTCAGGATTGTCCCCTTTTTCCCGTAAAATACGCCTTTGGCCCACACCAAAACGGTGCTGCTCATCGATGATAATCAAACCAAGACGAGCATAATCAACCCCATCCTGTATCAGAGCGTGGGTTCCGATAATAAAGTCAGCCTCACCCTTGGCAATGGTCTCTAAAACTTCTCTTTTTTCTGCAGCTTTTAAGGAACCTGTCAAGAGAGCGAGTTTCAAGTCTGGAAAAAGGTTCTGTAAACTCTCAAAGTGTTGCTCTGCTAAGATTTCTGTCGGTACCATGAGAGCTGCCTGATAGCCAGCCGTCACCGCCGCAAACATAGCCAAGCCAGCAACCACCGTCTTTCCGCTCCCTACATCCCCTTGTAGGAGACGATTCATGTGGTGGTCCGACTTCATGTCGGTCAATATTTCCCGCAAACTCTTTTCTTGAGCTTGGGTCAGGGCAAAAGGAAGACTTTCTTTAACGGCTGTCACTTTTTCCTGAGACCAATTCAGAACCAGACCGCTTCCCTGAACTCTATTTTCAGACTTGAGTGACTGCAACTGCATCTGAAAATAAAAGAGTTCTTCAAACTTGATCCGGCGAAGGGCCTGCTTGTATTCTGCTAAATCCTTAGGAAAATGCATAGCGCGAACAGCCTGGCAACGGGACATGAGTTTGTATTTATCCAGCAAAGACTGGGGAAGATTTTCCTCTATCAAGAGGTCCAACCCCTTATCAAAGGCTGTCTTTATGACCTTGACCAGACTGGCCTGACTGATTCCCTGAGCCAGACGATAAACAGGTTGGAGGTCATCTTCCACCTGAGCCAGAACCTTCATCCCAGTCAGACTGGCCTTAGCACGGTCCCATTTTCCAAAGACAGCAAGGGTTGCTCCCAACTCTATCTTATCAGCCAGATAGGGTTGGTTAAAAAAATTCACCGCAAAAACGACTTCTCCCTGCTTGAGACTAAAACGCAGACGATTGCGCTTAAAACCATAATACTGGACACTTGGAGGAGTTACGACTTGACCAGACAGGACAGCCTTTTCTCCGTCTTCCAGCTCCATCACCTGCTTGGTCTTGAAATCTTCATAACGGAAAGGAAAGTAGAGCAAGAGGTCTTGCAAGTTTTCAATTCCTAGTTTGGCGTATTTCTCTGCTGACTTTGGTCCCACACCAGGCAAGACATGCAAGGGTTGATGTAGATTCATGCTCCACTCCTTTCTTTTTTAATAATATTCTCTCGGAATGCGGTCGCTGAGAAGGCAAACCACCTCATAGTTAATGGTTCCACGGTAGGCAGCTACCTGAGTAGCTGTGATTTCCTTGTCGCCGTTAGAACCAATTAATGTTACTTTTGTTCCTAGCGGATAAATCTTAGGCAGACGAATGGTGATTTGGTCCATAGATACTCGTCCGACGATTGGGCAAGCTTCTCCATCTACTAAGACAGAGAAATTCTGCATGTCTCGTGTCCAGCCGTCCGCATAGCCGATGGAAACGGTCGCAATGACTTGCTCACTATCCGCCTGATAGGTCGCCCCATAGCCCATGCAAGCTCCAGCCGGAACTGTCTTGACATGAACAAGGGCAGACTCCAAACTCAAGGCTGGAGTCAAATCATAGGGCAAGTCCAAGACCTCTCCACTAGGATTCAGGCCATACATGGCATCTCCCATACGAACCGCATTGAAAATAGTCTCTGCATGCCAGAGGGTCGTTGCCGAGTTGCTGGCATGAATCAGCTCTGGAACATCCTTCATGCTTGCCAAAATAGTTTTAAATCGTTCTAACTGGGCATTAAAATAGTCATCTGATGCTTCATCTGCAGTAGCAAAGTGGGTAAAAATCCCCTCAACACGAGCACCGTGTTGTTGGAGCAAGGTTTGAGCCTGCTCAGCCTCACTGGAATCTCGGAAACCAATCCGTCCCATCCCTGAGTCAATCTTGAGGTGAACCGTTAAGCCAGATAAATCTGTCTCCCTAGCTAAGAGTGCTTGAATCCACTCCAATCCTGCCACTGTTAAAGTGATGTCATATTCTTTAGCTAGGGAAACAGCTTCTATCTCAGAAACTCCTAAAATGAGGATTCTCTTGCTGAGTCCAGCCTGACGAAGTTCGATGGCTTCATCAATATTGGAAACACAAAATCCATCAACATCATCCTGAATCGCCATCGCAACGGCAACAGCTCCATGACCATAGGCATTGGCCTTGACCACTGCCCACTTGAGCGTTCTTTCAGGGATATGAGCCCCCATTTGCTGAATATTTTGTCGAATAGCTCCCAGATATATCAGAGCCTTGGTTGGTCTATGTGGACTAGCTTTCATGATTTTCCTCCAAAATGACACTGGCTGTCACAAACTGATCTGTATGGCTGATCGACAGCCAAATCTTTCCTGAAAATGGTGCCTGACTAAAATAGGGAGCCCCGCGTTCATTGTTCAAAATTTCCAAATCCTGAAAGGTCAGTTTGCCAATTCCTGTCCCCATAGCCTTGGAGAAAGCCTCCTTAGCCGACCAACGTCCTGCCAAGTATTCGATTTGTCTGCGCCCTTTTAGACTGGCAAAACGCTCTATTTCTTTAGGGGTCAACACGCGCTTAGCAAAGCCCTCACGTCGTGTAACTGCGTTTTCTATCGAAGCCAATTCTTCGATATCAATTCCGTGTCCAACTATCATACTCATAAAAGGAGCTGAGATTCCCCCAACTCCATCCTTTTCACTTATTTTGTTAAGGTAGTATAAATTTCTTCTACCAAAGCTACTGTATTTTCCCAACCTAGACAAGGGTCAGTTATAGAGCAACCAAAGACCTCTGGTTGATTTTGGCGACCATCTGCTAGGTAAGATTCGATCATAAAGCCTCGAACCGTCTTTTTAATCTTTTCATTCCAATCACGATTCAGCAAGGCTTGACGAACAATGCGAATTTGTTCCATATACTGCTTGCCAGAATTGTCATGATTGGTATCGATGATAATGAAGGGATTTTCAAGTCCCATAGACTCATAGTGATTGATGGCATTTAAGAGGGTTTCATAGTAGAAATTGGGTTCATTTTTACCATATTCGTTCATGGCACCACGAAGGATAACGTGGGCCAAAGGATTTCCTGAAGTTTCCACTTCTTGGCCATGGTAAAGGAAGGTTTGCTTGTTTTGAGCCGCATAGATGGCATTAAACATGACCCCAAGGTTCCCAGATGTTGGATTTTTCATCCCAACTGGAGCATCAATCCCAGAGGCTACAAAGCGGTGTTCTTGATCTTCCACTGAGCGAGCCCCTACAGCATGGTAGCTGACCAGATCATCAACCAAAACGAGATTTGACGGATAAAGCATCTCATCAGCTGTTGTCAATCCAGTTTCGGTAATCACACGGTAGTGCAGCTGACGAACAGCCTGCAAACCATTGATGAGACTAGGCGCTTCGCTAGTATTTGGTTGATGAATCATACCCTTATAGCCATCTCCATTGGTACGAGGTTTAGCCGTATAGACACGCATCACGATAAAGATTTTATCCGCAACTTTTTTCTGCAAGTCTGCTAAGCGATGAGCATATTCGAGCACAGCTTCTTCATTGTCCGAAGAGCAAGGCCCCATCACCAAAAGGATTCGGTCGTCCTCACCTGAGATGATGGCTGCCAACTCTCTATCACGGGCTTCTTTTTTTCGCAAGGCTTCAGCTGACAGCTGGGTCGCAGCCTTGATTGCTTCAATATCAATTTCTTGACCTTTTTCGATAAATGCCATCTTATTCTCCTAGCGTTTGGTAAATTTCGCGAACAAGTGCTTCTGTGTTGTCCCATCCTAGACACGGATCTGTAATGGACTTACCAAAAACTTCTGGCTCATTTTGACGTCCATCTTCTAGATAGGACTCAATCATAAAACCACGAACGTATTTCTTGATTTTCTCATTCCAATCACGGTTGATCAAGGTCTGACGAACGATACGGATTTGCTCCATGTACTGCTTGCCTGAATTGTCATGGTTAGTATCGATGATGATAAAGGGATTTTCCAAGCCCATCTTTTCATACTGGGCAATGGTATCTATCAAATTGTCATAGTAGTAGTTAGGAATATTCTTACCATATTCATTCAAGGCACCGCGAAGAATGGCGTGGGACAATGGATTCCCTGTTGTTTCCACCTCTTTACCAAGGAAGAGGAAACTCTGTTTATTTTGCGCTGCGTAAATCCCATTAAACATAACATTAAGATTTCCAGATGTTGGATTTTTAAATCCTGTTGAGAAATCTGCTCCACTCGCTACAAAACGATGCTGTTGATCCTCTACAGAACGAGCTCCGACAGCCATATAAGAAATCAAATCATCCACCAGCGGAAGATTTTCAGGATAAAGCATCTCATCAGCTGTTGTCATCCCCGTTTCAGAAATAACGCGGTAATGTAAATGACGAACAGCCTTGATTCCATTGATCAAGCTAGGTGCTTCTTTAGCATTTGGTTGATGAATCAAGCCCTTATAGCCATCTCCATTGGTACGAGGTTTAGCCGTATAGACTCGCATGACCATAAAAATGCGGTCTTTGACCTCTTCTTGCAAAGCAGATAGACGCTTGGCATACTCGAGAACCGCCTCTTCATTATCAGATGAACATGGTCCAATCACCAAGAGAATACGCTGGTCTTCCCCACGAATGATGGCTTCCAATTCCTGATCACGTTGATTTTTTCTCGCAAGAGCCGCTCCCTCTAATTTAGACAAGGCGCGAACTTCTTCAATGTTAATTTTAGGACTTTTAGCTTTAAATACCATGATTCATCTCCTTATAAAGCAAACGGACACCAAGCAAAAAATGATTTTTACCAGGTATCCGCCTGTATCTTATCTCATATTATTGTCTCTTACCATGACAGTTCTTGAATTTCTTACCTGATCCACATGGGCATTGGTCGTTTCGTCCGATTTGGCTCAAGTCCAAATCTTCAGGAAGGCTTGCCTGCTGCGCTGCGATATTACGAGTCGCAGTTGTACTGATATTGTGTTCAGTTTGCGGACGTTCTTGTTCATGGATTTGTGCTTTCATCATCAAGCGCGTTACATCGAATTCGATTGAACCAATCATGTCGTTAAACATGCGGAAACCTTCTGCTTGATATTCTACAACAGGGTTGTTTTGAGCATATCCACGAAGACCAACAGCATTTCGCAACTGATCAAGAGCATCGATATGGTCTGTCCACTTGTTGTCTACAACACGTAGAATCAAGACTTTTTGGAATTCTTTCACTGCATCTTCGTCACGAAGCTTAGCAACTTGGCTGTCATAGACTTTCAAGGCACGTTGGAATAGTTCATCTTTGATAGCTTGGTCTGACAAACCTGCAAGGTCTGAACGGCTAATTGAATCTTCTGGAAGCAAGTTATACTTAGCAAAGTTCAAGATTGCTTCCAATTTTTCATCTTCTTTCGAACGAGCATGTGCATCCACGATACGTCCAATGGTACGACGAATCATAGCATGGATTTCTGGTGCCAAGTCACGATCTGCAGTAATGACATCATAGCGTTGCGCATAGATGATCTCACGTTGTTCACGCATAACATCATCGTATTGAAGGACTTGTTTACGAGTGTCGTAGTTGTTTCCTTCGACACGTTTTTGAGCTGCTTCAACTTGACGCGTTAACATGCGAGATTCGATGGCTTCGTCAGACATGTTGAGACGTTCAAAGACACCTTTCAAACGTTCTGAACCGAAACGTTTCATCAAATCATCTTCAAGAGACAAGTAGAATTGTGACTCACCTGGGTCTCCTTGACGTCCTGAACGTCCACGAAGCTGATTATCAATACGGCGACTTTCGTGACGTTCTGTACCGATAACACAAAGTCCACCAAGTTCACGAACCCCTTCACCAAGCTTGATGTCGGTACCACGACCGGCCATGTTGGTTGCGATGGTAACGGCACCACGTTGACCAGCGTTCATGATGATTTGCGCTTCTCTGTAGTGGTTCTTCGCATTCAAGACTTCGTGAGGAACACCTGCTGCTACCAATTTCTTAGAAAGGAAGTCACTCGTTTCAACGGCAACTGTACCTACCAAGACCGGCTGACCTTTTTGGTAACGAGCTTTTACATCTTCAACTACAGCCTTAAATTTCGCATCAAGACTTGCATAGAGAAGGTCTGAGTGGTCGATACGTTGAATTGGACGGTTGGTTGGGATTGGGATAACACGAATGTTGTAGATTTCGCGGAATTCTTCTTCTTCTGTTTTACCAGTACCTGTCATACCTGCCAATTTCTTATACATACGGAAGAGGTTTTGGTAGGTGATAGAAGCTGATGTCTTGGTCTCGTCTTGGATTGGCACACCTTCTTTTGATTCAATCGCTTGGTGCAAACCATCAGAGTAACGACGACCTTCCATGGTACGACCTGTAAATTGGTCGACGATCAAGATTTCCTGCTCTTCGCTAACCACATAGTCGATATCGAGAATCATGATATAGTTGGCACGGAGGGCATTGTCAATAAAGTGAGTAAGAGCTACATTTTCAATGTCGTAGAGATTTTCTAGTTTGAAGTAGCTTTCAGCCTTGTCAATACCAGAATCTGACAAACCGATCGTCTTAGACTGAACGTCAATGATATAGTCGTCCTTGTCCAAAGATTTCACGAAGTGGTCCGCCATATGGTAGAGTTGGCTTGTTTCAACTGCATTGGCACCTGAAACGATCAATGGTGTACGGGCTTCGTCGATCAAAATCGAGTCAACCTCATCGACCAAGGCATAGTTTAGTGGACGTTGCACCATGTTTTCTGCACGAACGACCATGTTATCACGAAGGTAGTCGAAACCAATCTCTGAGTTGGTTGAGTAGGTAATATCACAAAGATAAGCTTCTTTTTTCTCCATCGGAGATTTAGCTGCCAAGTTGATCCCTACTGACAAACCGAGCCATGAGTACAATTCACCCATTTCAGTCGCGTCACGTTCTGTTAGGTATTCGTTGACTGTAACTACGTGAACTCCTTTACCTGCAAGGGCATTGAGGTACACTGGCATGGTCGCTGTCAAGGTCTTCCCTTCACCGGTACGCATCTCTGGAACGTCACCATGGTGAAGAACAATCCCACCCATGACCTGAACCTTATAAGGGAAAAGCCCAAGGACACGTTTTGCAGCTTCACGAACTACTGCAAAAGCCTCATATAGCAATGAATCAAGTGATTCACCCTTGTTGTATCGTTCTTTAAATTCGTCAGTTTTTGCTTTTAGTTCTTCGTCTGACATTGCAGCCATTTGGCTCTCATAGTTAAGAACCTTATCAGCCATCTTTTCCAGACGACGAAGTTCTCCTTTATCATTTTCAATAATCGTTTTTAAAATATTAGCCATGATTTTCCTTACTTTTTATTCTGAATATTTTAGAATGTTCTTTTAATTTTAGCATATTTACCATTATTTTTCAAGAAAGAATCCTTAATTTACAACGGAAAAGCCTAGCCAAAATTCTGCTTTTTTTGCATCCATCTTCTGTGGCTCTTTTTTTGTTTTTTGTTCGAGATGCATGCTTGATGATCCAAGCACAACTTGGACTTAGCTCCTCCTTCTGCCAAGTTTGAAGAATCCTTTCAAACTTATCAGGATCTTCCTTGTACAAATCATTTAGATTATTGGCTACACTTTTTTGAATAGACTTATCTCTATCATCTTTTAGATTGGTCAGAATAGTGGTGAAATCCTCAAAATAATCCAATACCACGGTTTGTCTCTTAGCCCAAGGCAGACGGATACGCATACATTCGCTGGCAAGTCTGCGAACGCGCAAATTTTCATCCTGACTCCATTCTAACAGCAAAGTCATTGTAGCCTTAGGATAGCGAGCCAGTAAGGGCCTCATGGAAAATTCTCCAGTAAATCGCTTGGTTAGTTCCTTACTAAAGGCCGCGCTCAATTCAAATTCCTTATTCCCATATAGCTCTACATATTTTCCGATTGGCCAAAGCCAATATCCTTCTGAGAACATACCTAAACCACCCTCTAACTCAGGACCCAAAATTTTCTCAAAAACCTTGAGAGAGTCCTGATAAGATAAGGGAAGACATTCTTTGATACTTCTAGCCAAGAGTTCTTGACGCTGGCTAAACTCCAACTCTTCCAAGTCTTTTTCTAACAACAGCCTAAACTTTCGCTCATTAAATGCAGGGGACGCTTCTTTCAACCGTCGACTCAAATCCCTAGCATAAGCCAAGTCATAATAATCTTTTACTTTTTTAGCCATTTTTCAAATCCCTTAATCTTCATTTTACGGGACTTATTATATCATACAGACAGCCCGTCAACAAAATTATTTTCATATCTCCAACTATTTTAACAAGGAAGAAAAAAGGACTAGAAGCTAGTCTAGTCCACCAATTTTTAATGTTTAATTTCCCAAAAATGCTGGTAATAAGCCAAAGTACAAAAAGAGATTGATCCAGAAGGCCAAGCAAAAGATAATTCCAAAGATGAGAAGACTGAATTTTTTAATCAGCACGGAGTATAGGATTGATAAAACACCAAAAACCACAAAGAGTTTTCTCATAACGAAATAATATACTGAAACTCCTCCTATTTGCCAATCCCAAGGAAGAAAAAACATGAGGAACCAGAGAAGGCAAATCGTAAGGATATATCTCTTGTAGTGCGCTTCAAGAAAGGCTTTTGTCCTCTCCATAGCAAACCTCCATTTCAGTCACTGTCTCTTCCCTTTTATTATAGCAAAAAAACCTGGAAAAAGCTTTCCAGGTTCGGTTTGAAATCACTAGTCATACTAGAGAAATTCCTTTATTCATAGGCTGATTCACTTTATTGACTTGATGAAGATGTTCCAAAATCGACCTTAGGAACTGTCTTGGCTTCTTCTGTTTCTTTAAAGGTTTCAGCTTCTTTGAAGTTCATCATATTCGCAAAAAGCACGGTTGGAAAACTTCTAAACTTTTGATTGTACTCAGCTGCAACCTTATTATAGTCCTTGCGTGCTACAAAAATACGATTTTCACTGCCTGAAAGTTCGACCATTAGTTGCTCAACATTTTGATTGCTCTTGAGTTCTGGATAATTCTCCGTTAAGGAAATCAAGCGGGAAAGAGCTGAGCTCAACTCTCCCTGAGCCTTTTGGTTTTCTTCCGAAGTTACTGAGCTACTACCGATTTTAGCTCTAGCATCAGCAATCTTGGTAAAGACTTCGGTTTCATGATTCATTTGTCCTTTAACGGACTCCACCAAGTTACCAATCAAGTCCGAACGACGTTGGAGGGCTGTCGAGACATCGGCCTGAGCCTGCTCCACTTTAGTCTGTTCACCAACCAAACCATTATAGGTCGTCACTGCGGAACAACTTCCCAGAACTAGTAGTCCAAAGAAAATCGCTACTATTGAGAGAATTACTTTATTTCGTTTCATATCAAAACCTTAACACTTTCTTTTATCAACTTTTCTGAGAAAATACTCAGATTTTAAATCAATTTCCCGAACTTTGTTTTTATTTTTAATTAAGGAGTGAACTCTTGCAAAGGAGTCACCTTACTGTATGGAGAAATCGGTTTGAGCAATATATGATCACTCACCAGTCATCAGACGAACCACCGCCATCAAAGCCACCGCCGTCCCAACCTCCAGATGAATCGGAGCCCGAGTCAGACCAAGAGGATCCTGAATCTGATGAGTCACCGCCCCACCAGCCACCGCCAGAATCATCTCCACGTGAACCACGACCACCAAATAGAAATCCGATAATCATCACGATGAAGTAAATGAGAACTCCAAATACGATAACTCCGTCGCTCGAACTGCTTTTTCGATGCCGTCTCGAAGAACTACTCTCACCAGCATACCTTTCAAGTTCCCTTAAGCGACTAGAGTTGGTGGTATAGTCGTAACTACTTTTAGAACTTGAAGCAGTCGTACTCGATCCACTATAAAACATGTAGTTGAGATTGTTTGCTATAGAAAGAACTCCATTGCTGTAGTCTCCCTTTTGAAAGTAAGGTCGTGCTGTTTTCAAAAATCTATTGGTCTGATAGTCTGTGATCTTACTTGCCACATTATTACTGGTTTCAATCCGTGATTTTCTATCCTCAACAGCGACCACAATCAAGGCGCCGTTATTGTCTCCCGAGTAGCCAATCTTCCAAGCTCTAGCTGTTTCATTGGCTACAGTCTCGATTGTTTCTCCATTTAGGCTTTTCACAACGTAAACACCCATCTGGAATTTTTCTGATTTTTTACTATTGACATTATTCAATTCTCGAATTTGACTTATAGTCTCATCCGTTAGATAGTGATCCGGGTCATAGATCCCGTACTCAGGTTTTTCAGGTGCTGTGAATGCTGACAAGAAGAGAAAGACCATCAGCAACCCAAGCAAGCGAACCAACAAACTATGTTTAAATAATCTGCTTCTTTTCATAATAACCTCCCTGATAAAGGAAAATTGATTTAAGGAATTATAGCATTTTGATTTTTACAAAGAAAGTGCATTTTCATTACAAATAGATTACAAAAGCTAGGAAAATGATTGAAATTTGATGACAGATTCTCCTCCAACTTGGCAGGTTCTTTTCTCCCCTTTTAGTATAGAAAAAAGAAGACTATGAAGTCTTCTTTTAGTTTATTTTTGTAGAAAAACAAGCATGGTTTACTTTCGTTTTCTCGCGATCAAGTGAATCGGTGTTCCCTCAAAGACAAAGGCCTTTCGGATTTGATTTTCCAAGAAACGCAGGTAAGAGAAGTGCATGAGTTCTTCTTCATTGACAAAGATGACAAAGGTTGGTGGCTTGGTTGCCACTTGGGTTGCGTAGAAAATCTTGAGGCGTTTTCCTTTGTCTGTCGGTGTTGGATTGATAGCAATGGCATCCATAATCACATCGTTCAAGACAGCTGATGGAATACGGGTGTTTTGGCTTTCGCTGATTTGCTTGATCATCTCAGGCAGTTTATGGAGACGTTGCTTGGTCAAAGCGGATACAAAGACAATCGGTGCATAAGGCAGATATTGGAACTGCTCACGGATATCCTCTTCCCATTTTTTCATGGTGTGGTTGTCTTTCTCAAGAGTATCCCACTTATTGACCACGATGATCATCCCTTTACCGGCTTCATGGGCAAAACCTGCGATACGCTTGTCGTATTCACGGATACCTTCTTCGGCATTGAGGACCATCAAGACCACGTCAGAACGGTCAATGGCACGCATGGCACGCATGACAGAGTATTTCTCCGTATTTTCGTAGACTTTACCTGACTTACGCATACCAGCTGTATCAATCATGGTAAACTCTTGTCCATCCGTATCTGTAAAATGGGTATCAATGGCGTCACGCGTTGTTCCAGCTACTGGACTAGCAATCACGCGGTCTTCTCCCAAAATAGCGTTAATCAAACTTGATTTTCCAACGTTAGGACGGCCAATCAAGCTAAATTTAATCACGTCTGGATTTTCTTCTTCAACTTCGTGTGGTAGATTTTCCACAATAGCATCCAGCACATCACCCGTACCGATACCGTGGACAGACGAAATTGGCAGCGGTTCGCCCAATCCTAGCGCATAGAAATCAAAAATATCATTTCGCATTTCTGGGTTGTCAACCTTGTTAACGGCAAGGATAACAGGCTTATGGGTTTTATAGAGTTTACGGGCAACGTATTCATCCGCATCCGTAATTCCTTCTTTCCCAGACACCACAAAGACGATGACATCGGCTTCTTCCATAGCGATTTCTGCCTGGTGCTTGATTTGCTCCATGAAGGGAGCATCGACATCGTCAATCCCTCCCGTATCAATCATACTAAAGGAACGATTGAGCCACTCACCCGTTGCATAGATACGGTCACGTGTCACACCCTCGATATCTTCTACGATTGAGATCCGCTCACCAGCGATCCGATTAAATAGGGTTGATTTCCCAACATTGGGACGTCCCACAATGGCAATAGTTGGTAAGGCCATGTTTTCTCACTTTCTACAATAACTTTTTCTGTTCTAGATTCTTCCGAGTTGAACTAGGTTCGGCTTGACCAAACTGCTCTGCTAAACGCTGACTCCAAGAGGTAGTCGCACGCGCACCAGCATAGTCTGCCTGAACTTTATCATAGTCCAAAATCGCTGCAACTGGCTGTTCTTGGTATTCTTCTTCAAAAACCACTTGTTTCAAAGGCAGTCTTGGTTTGACCTCATGTTGTTGATCTGGCACGCCAAGGGCAATCCCAAAAACAGGGTAGGTATAGTCAGGCAGGTTAAAAAGCGCTGCCACTTCTTCTGACTTGTAGCGAACCAAACCGATGATAACACCACCATATCCCAGACTCTCAGCAGCAAGCAAGGTGTTTTGACCCGCAAGCGCCGCGTCCACAGACGTGATAAGGAGACCTTCTACCCCTTGAGGTTGGAAAGTGTCCGTATGAAGGCTTGCTCCCTTTTCAGCTCGGTTCAAGTCACCGACAAAAAGCAAAAAGGCTGCTGACTGGCGAATGGCTTCCTGTGGAACCAGTTCATAAAGAGCATCTTTCTTCTCTTGACTGCGCACAAGAATCACAGAGTAGGATTGGAAATTTTTCCAAGATGACGCCATTTGAGCAGCTGTCAAGATTTCATTTAAGTGTTCTTGAGAAATCTCTTGCTCCTTAAAGCGACGAACTGAAGTATGAGCTTTCATCAGTTTAATGGTTTCTGTCATCGGCGATTTTCTCCTTCTAGTCTTGTCTCCTCAGCCAAATAACGGATTCGTTCCATGACCCGTCTAGCTTCCCAAGTCTCGTCATTTCCATTCTTTCCTTTGGCAAAATGTTTTTCCAAATCTTGGAAATTAAAGTTGGAAGTAAAGAAGGTCGGCAAATCTTCCTGCATGCGGTACTGGAGAATGACTTGGAGAATCTCATCACGTACCCAAGGAGTCGACTGCTCTGCACCAATATCATCCAAGACCAGAACTTCAGCTAACTTGATGTCATCCACCAATGTTTTCACAGATCCTTCACCAATGGCATTTTTCACATCAATGACAAAACTTGGATAGTGGAGAATGGTCGTTGAGGCCCCTCGCTTTTCAGATAGGTCGTGAGCTAAGGCTGCCATCATGAAACTCTTTCCAACACCAAAATCTCCATAAAGATAGAGGCCTTTTCGGATGCTTGGGTAAAGGTCAACAAAGGAATAGAGTCTCTCAAAAATCGGCAACCGTCCTAGATCATCCAGGTCAATCTGAGCCAACTTCGCTTTCTTGAGACTGGCTGGTAGATTGATCAATTTGAGACGATTCTTAATTGCAGCCTCTTTTTCTGCTGCGATTAGTTCTGGTGTTTCTTCATAAGACACATCCGCATAACCGTGATTCATAACCAAGATAGGCTTGTAGCCACGCGCTATATAGTCCGCATCCCCACGAAGAAACTTGTCCCGTTCTGTGATATATTGGTTGAACTTGGAGATGCTACGATTCAACTCCTCTGGGCTGAGGGATTCTTTCTGGATAAAAGCCGCTACATCGGGGTCCTTCATGATCTGCTGGACCAAGTCCTGATACTGAAAACGACTTGTCTGACGTTTGATTACATCACCAACACTTTCCATCTAGTCTCCTCCTTCTTCTAATCGGGCTAACATTTCTTGTTTTTTACGTTCTAGTTCCAGACGAGTTTCCTCACTGGTTTGATTCTTGTATTCGGGATTGCTCCACTTGGGAACATTTGTCTTAGTCGAGCTAGTTTTCGATTTTTGGTCTTCTTGGCCTTTTTGCTGACGCTCTCGAATCCGAAGCACAGCTTCTTCTGCTGTTCGAATTTTTTGGTAAGCATAATCATTTGCGACCTTCATGGCATATTTTTCATTGACATTAGCCGAATCAACCTTGTTAAAGGTTAGAAGCAAGATGATATTGATGACTTCGTCCAACAAGCCTAAAGACGCCATCTGGTGAAGGAGTTCTCGCTCACTCTGGGTGATGTTCCCCTTACGCGTTTGCTTGATTTCCGCTAAAAATTGTAGGGGAGTTTTATTTTTGGCTTCCCTGATAATGGTCATTTCTTTGGGGCTAAAGTCAGAAGTAGCTGGTTTTTGTGCTATCTTTTCACGCATGCGTTTGACTGAAATAACCTGAGCCACCGCTGTCGCCTTGGCTAATTGATAGGTTTCAAACCAGGTCCATTTTTTTTCATCTGTGATGGCGAATAATTCCAAAACATCCGCCTGCTCATCTTCAAAACGCAAGCCATCTCGAGCTATCAGGCGCTGGAAATGTCCCAAGTCAAAATCATTTTTTAACTTGCTTTTAGACTCGCTTGGGGTCACTTCTTCGGTCAGGGTTGGAAAGACTTGGCTCAAAGAAACAGAGAGTGCTTCTCCCTCACTTGGAGCCTGCTTCATAGCAGAAACAGCTGTATCCCCAATCTTTTTCTCTAATAATCTGCTATAGACAGAATGGCTTAGAAATTCTTGACTGGAGAGGGGAGAATGAAGCTGCAATTCATAAGTTTCCCCCTTCTGATAAAGGGTCAACAAATCCAAAGCAGATAAGACTTTAAAGGATTGGAGCAAGGTCGGCATGCCGAAGTTTAAGTGATTGAGGATGTGGGAAAAGAGATGCTCCTTTTGCCCACCATCCCAAAAGGTAATGGTATATAGATAGAGGCTCAGTGCCTCCTGACCGATAATCGGGAGGTAGCACTGCACCAGAGAAGAGGTATCTTGCGACACCCGATTATTCTTTATAAAAGAAAAACGGTCATTTGGCTTCATCTATTTTTCCTTTTTCTTTTTTGAGGACTGGGTGATCTGCTGGAGCAGACTCTCCAACTCACTCACATCCTTAAAGCTACGGTAAACACTGGCAAAACGAACATAGGTAATCTCATCCAGCTCCGCCAATTCTTCCATGACTAAAGACCCAATATATTCGCTTTGGATCTCATTTTCACTGCGACTACGGAGTTTTTGCTCAATACGATTGACCACCATGTTGATTTCATCACTCGAAACAGGGCGTTTCTGGGCTGAGCGGATAATCCCATTAAAGATTTTATCTCTCGAAAACTGCTCTCGTGTACCGTCTTTTTTGACGACAACCAGCGTTCTTTCTTCTACTCGTTCATAGGTTGTAAAACGATGCTGACACTCGTCGCACTCACGTCTTCGACGGATGGTATTTCCTTCTTCGGCTTGTCGACTATCAACAACACTAGACTTGGTAGCCCCACATTTTGGACAACGCATGCATTTCCCTCCTTGTCGTTTTCTTTTCATTATACCATTTTTTGAGCAATTCCCAAAACAATTCTTATTTTTACTTGACAAGTTTTTTGTTTTATTGTATTATTTGATTAGAACAACAAAGGCAAAGAAAGGAGACTATGATGTCCTGGTCATTTGATAATACAAAACCGATTTATTTACAGATTATGGAAAAAATCAAATTACAGATTGTTTCCCATGAACTGGAACCCAATCAACAGCTCCCTACCGTGAGAGATTTGGCGAGCGAGGCTGGGGTCAATCCTAATACCATTCAGCGCGCCTTGTCTGACCTCGAACGTGAAGGATTTGTATACAGCAAGCGGACAACTGGTCGATTTGTCACCGAGGATTTGGACCTCATCCTTCAGTCCCGCAAACAACTTTCCGAGGAGCAACTGCAACAATTCGTCTCTTGCATGCTTCAATTTGGCTACAAAAAAGAAGAACTGCCAAATGTATTAAGCGACTATATTAAAGGAGTTTAAGACTATGACACTACTAGCACTTGAAAATGTAACAAAATCATATGGAGCAACCGTGGCACTTGACAATATCTCACTAGAGATCTCAGCCGGAAAGATTGTCGGGCTCCTTGGACCAAACGGATCCGGGAAAACAACCCTAATCAAACTAATCAATGGCCTCCTTCAACCAAATAAAGGACGTGTCCTCATTAACGGACAGGATCCAAGTCCTGCTACCAAAGCGATCGTTTCCTATCTGCCAGACACAACCTACCTCAATGAAGAGATGAAGGTTAAGGATGCTCTAACCTATTTTAAAACCTTCTATCAGGATTTCAATCTCGAAAGAGCCCAACACCTTTTAGCCGATCTCGGTATTGATGAAAACAGTCGCCTCAAGAAACTATCAAAAGGAAACAAGGAAAAGGTCCAACTCATCTTGGTTATGAGCCGTGAAGCCCGCCTCTACGTTCTGGACGAACCAATCGGAGGCGTGGATCCGGCGGCCCGTGATTATATCCTCAATACCATCATCAATAACTACTCACCAACTTCTACGGTGCTGATTTCAACCCACTTGATTTCAGATATTGAGCCAATCTTGGATGAGATCATCTTCCTCAAAGACGGGAAAGTCGTCCGCCAAGGAAATGTTGATGATATTCGTTACGAGTCAGGTGAATCAATTGACCAGCTCTTCCGCCAGGAATTTAAAGCCTAAGCAAAGGAGATTATTATGTTTTGGAATCTAGTTCGTTATGAATTTAAAAATGTCAATAAATGGTATCTGGCACTCTACGGTGCTGTACTTGTAATTTCAGTTTTGATTGGAGCTTTTATTAGCAGTCTTAGCCAGAGTTACAATCCTAACAATGCTGCTTATTTCATCTTCTTTTTAGTACTAGTTTTTGGAGGACTCAGCGTCACTCTTTGGATTGCAACAATCTTTTTAATCATCCGAAGATTCAAGGGTAGTGTTTATGACCGCCAAGGGTATTTAACCCTGACCTTGCCTGTCTCTGAGCACCAAATCATCATCGCAAAACTTTTAGGTGGTCTTGTCTGGTCTATCTTAAGTTATATTGTTTTTATCTTGAGTATATTGATTATCTTCTTCTTAACACCAATAGAAAAAGACTTCACTGCTCTCTATAACTTCATTTCCCCTTACCTCAGCTACGGCTGGCTGTATGCCCTATCACTGTTTGTCAGTTCTATCGCATGGATTTTATCCATTTACCTCTCCATCTCTATTGGGCAACTCTTTAACGAGTATCGAACAGCAATGGGAATTTTAGCCTATATCGTCATTTCCATCGTTATTGGTTATATCACTTTCTTCTTAAGAGTTGACAATGACTTTAACGTGATGGCTGGTACAGAAATCTTGCGCGATCTCTTTTTATCGGCTATCTACTATCTCGGTACCTACTATATCTTGAAAAACAAGGTTAATTTGCAATAAAAAATGCCCAGCTAGAAAGCTGGGTTTTTCTTTAACTCAATATCAAACTGGCTACAATGGGACTAACAAAAACATAGAGAATACCAGTGACACCGATAGCCAAGCCACCCATGGCTCCTGCTACAGAACCGTATCGAAAGGCTGTTCCCGTTCCGACAGCATGGCCTGTCCCTCCAAGGGAGAGCCCAACAGTCACTGGATCATCAATCTTCAACCACTTCAAAAGGGTTGGTCCAATCACACTGGTCAAAATCCCAGTTGCTACTACGACGACCAAGGTCACAGTCGTCAAACCTTGCAATTTTTCTGTAATCCCCACTGCCATTGCGGTTGTCACTGATTTAGGAAAGAGAGAAATGGCTAGGAAAAAGTCCATGCCAAATATTTTCGCTACTATGGCAGTGAAGCTAGTATTGACAACTACTGCTAACAGACTACCAAAGAGAATACTCCGAGCATGATGCTTCATCAGGTGAAAACTCTTATAAAGCGGAATCCCTAGAGCCACGGTCGATGGGACTATCAAGTTGTTCAGATAAACCCCACCTTGGTAATAATCTTGATAAGAAATACCCGTCGCCTTAAGGAAAATAATGATAAAAATAGCCGACAACAGCAAGGGTGTTGTCAATGGATGGGGAAAACGTCTGTAAATCAACATCCCCACTAGATAAGCTAGGATAGATAATGCAATCCCAAACAGAGGATTCGATACAAATTCACTCATTTGGCATCTCCTTTCTCATAATCTCCCTCAAAACGTCTCTTGATAAACTGAACCACTAGGGCAATAAGGATAATGTTGATAACAGCCGCAAAAAAGACAATCAAGAAGATAGGCAAAAGATAAGGAGCAATCACATCAAACTTTTCCATGATACCCACTGCTGGCGGCAAAAAGAGAATGGTCATATTGGCCAGCAAGAAATTTCCGACCATATTGACATGCCTGGTCCTTAGCCACTTGAACTGTAGGGCTAAAAAGAGAATAATCAAGCCGATAATACTGCCTGGGATGGGCAGATGAAAGAAACTAGAAATTCCCTCTCCGATAAGAGAAATCACAAAGAGAATCATTAATTGAACATATAATTTCATCCTAAACTCCACGAAATAGACTTCTTGCATACCAGTTTACTCTTTTTTCAGAAAATTTCAAGGAAATATCGAAATTCTTCTTTCTTGCAAGGATTAGTTAAAAGTAGTATAATCATTGCATGCGCAATCATCTTGTGTTACAAAGATAATCAGTAATGACTTTGTGATTTTTACTTTGAAAAGAAAGGAGAAAGCAATGACCTATTTGGAAAAGTGGTTTGACTACAACCGCCGTCAAAAGGAAATGGAAGCCTTGTTGGAAGAAACTATTGCCCAGCAGAGTGAACAAAGGTTGACCTTGAAGGAGTTTTACCTGCTCTACTATCTGGATTTGGCCCAGGAAAAATCTCTACGCCAGATTGATTTACCCGATAAACTCCATCTCAGCCCGAGCGCTGTTTCTCGAATGGTGGCTCGCCTGGAAGAGAAAAACTGTGGCTTGCTTAGTCGCCGATGTTGCGATCAGGATAGACGGGCTAGTTTTATCTGCCTGACTGACGAGGGACAGACAACTCTAGCTTACCTGCAAAAGGCTGTCGAAGAAAGGCTGGAGACGAGTCTTGATTTCATTTCATAAGCAGATTTTTAAAAAAGTTGCGTGCGCAATCATTTTTTCTTGACATTCCTCTTTTCAAGGAGTACAATAAAGTCAAGATCAAACAACAAAGGAGTTTTATATGATCGAAATTACCTATCTAGACGCCAGCAAGCAAGAAAGAACCATGACTTTCGAGTCATACCAAGACTTTGAACGTTCTCAACATGCCTGCCTCATCGGCGTCGCGGATTACTATACTGTCCAAAAATTAACCTACAATGGTCATGACTTGGACTACCATGGGACTTATGGAGATGTCTTCTTCTATCTCATGAAACAAGATTTAAGCCAATATAACTAAAAAAGGAGAAATACAATGGCAAAAGCAATTACAGATGCAACATTTGAACAAGAAACAAAAGACGGTTTGGTCTTGGTAGACTTCTGGGCAACTTGGTGTGGTCCATGTCGTATGCAAGGTCCAATCTTGGATAAATTGTCTGAAGAACTTTCAGAAGATGTTTTGAAAATCGTTAAAATGGACGTTGATGAAAATCCAAACACAGCTCGTGCTTTTGGAATCATGTCTATCCCAACCCTTCTCTTCAAAAAAGACGGCCAAGTGGTAAAACAAGTTGCTGGAGTACATACTGCAGAACAAATCAAGGCCATCGTTGCTGAATTGAGCTAATCACACGAGAGACCAAGTGCTTTATTTGGTCTCTTTTTTCTTGCCCTTTGCCATTTTTCAAAAAATATGCTAAACTGTAGGTAGAATATTACGATGTTTGGGACATGCCATCGCTAAAAAAAACCTCTACTTGGTATTTTTTAGCTCCCCTCAAGGGAGCTTTTTGCGTGCTCGGAACATTTCTCATTTTAGAAGGAGTACTATGAAACGTCATTCAGCCTTGGTCGTCTTTAGCGGCGGTCAAGATTCCACAACCTGCCTCTTTTGGGCTAAAAAACACTATGAAACAGTCGAAGCTGTCACCTTTGCCTATGGCCAACGCCATCATCTCGAAATTCAAGTTGCTGAAGAAATCGCTAAGGAACAAGGCATTCGTCATCATATCCTCGATATGTCTCTACTAGGTCAAATCACTGAAAATGCCCTGACCTCTGATATGGAGATTGAGCAAAAAGAGGGAGAGGTTCCCAATACTTTCGTTGACGGTCGCAACCACCTCTTTCTGTCCTTTGCGGCAGTTCTTGCTAAGCAACGTGGCATTAAAGACATCGTGACAGGTGTCTGCGAGACAGACTTCTCAGGCTACCCCGATTGTCGGGATGTCTTTGTCAAATCTCTTAATATCACCCTCAACCTTGCCATGGATTACGACTTTGTTATCCAAACACCTCTCATGTGGCTAGACAAGGCTGAAACTTGGGAGTTAGCCGACCAACTTGGTGCCTTTGACTACGTTCGTGAAAAGACCTTGACCTGCTACAATGGGATTATCGGAAGTGGCTGCGGTGATTGTCCAGCCTGTCACTTACGTCAACATGGTTTAGATGTTTATCTCTCACAGAAAGGAGAGGGTTAATGTTTTTTGCACCCAAAGAAATCAAACAAGAAACTGGGGAGTCTCTTGTCTACAATCCTCACAGAACCTTGGTATCAAAAGAGTTTACCTTCGACGCTGCCCACCACCTCTTTCACTATGAGGGAAAATGTAAATCCTTGCACGGCCACACCTACCATCTGCAAATCGCTGTCAGTGGATTTTTAGATGAACGTGGTATGACCTATGACTTTGGAGACATCAAAGCTATCTACAAGAACTACTTAGAACCTCACTTGGATCATCGCTATCTCAACGAAACTCTACCCTATATGAACACGACTGCTGAAAACATGGTTTACTGGATTTTCCAAACCATGAGTCAAGAGTTGCCAGACGAGCGCGGTCTCCGTTTGGAATACGTTCGCCTCTATGAGACTCCGACTGCCTTTGCGGAGTTTAGACGGGAGTGGTTAGATGACTAAGGAACGTGTCCTCAAACTACCTGTTCTGGAAATTTTCGGCCCAACCTTTCAAGGTGAAGGCCGTGCTATCGGGCAGAAAACCATGTTTGTCCGTACTGCTGGTTGCGACTACCATTGCGACTGGTGTGACTCTGCCTTTACTTGGGATGGTTCTGAAAAACCAACTCGCATGACAGCTGACGAAGTCATTACTGAGCTGGACAAACTAGGAAGCTACGACTACGTTACCCTATCTGGCGGAAATCCTGCTATCCTAGCAGCCAACATGGCTCAACTCGTCACCAAGCTCAAAGAACGTGGAGTCACTCTAGCTGTTGAGACCCAAGGCTCTCGCTGGCAAAATTGGTTAAAAGACATTGACCAGGTCACTCTCAGCCCCAAACCTCCTTCCTCCAAGATGGAAGTCAACTTTGAGACCTTGGATTTCATCGTTTCCCAACTGGACCCAGACAAAGTCACATTTAAAATCCCTGTCTTTGATGATGCCGATTTGGCCTTTGCCAAAGACATTCAAGAACGCTACCAACCAGATGTTCTCTTCTTATCAGCAGGAAATCCTGAGCCCAAGGCTACGGGTAATATTGTCCAAGACCAACTGGACCGTCTCAAAGAACTTTGGGAACGCATCGCCGCTGATGATAGCTGGGGCAATGTCCGCGTCCTCCCTCAACTGCATACTCTCCTCTACGATAACCAACGTGGTGTTTAAATTAGAAAGAAAAATCATGTCACAACAAGAAGAAATGAAAAACCTAAGCCTACTGGGCAACAAAGAAACCAACTACATCTTTGACTATCAACCCGATGTCCTTGAATCTTTTGACAATCGTCATGTTGAAAATGACTATTTCATCAAATTCAACTGTCCTGAATTTACCTCGCTTTGTCCTATTACGGCTCAGCCAGACTTTGCGACCATTTATATTTCCTACATTCCTGACAAGCTCTGTGTCGAATCAAAATCCCTCAAACTCTACCTCTTTAGCTATCGAAATCATGGAGATTTTCACGAAAACTGTATCAACACTATCGGGAAAGACTTGGTCAACTTGCTCGACCCTCGCTATTTAGAAGTCTGGGGAAAATTCACTCCGCGCGGGGGCATTTCAATCGACCCCTACTACAACTACGGTAGACCTGGAACCAAATATGAAGGCTTAGCAGAACAACGCCTCTTCCAACACGACCTTTATCCAGAGAAAATTGACAACCGCTAAACTCATACTCAATGAAAATCAAAGAGCAAACTAGGAAGCTAGCCGCAGACTATACTTGATTACGGCAAGTCGAAGCTGACGTGGTTTGAAGAGATTTTCGAAGAGTATCATACGAAAAAGCCCTGTTCCTCAAGATGAGGAGCAAGGCTTTTTGAATTTCAATTATTCTTCTGTTCCAAGGAAGTTTTTTGCAACAAGAGCTGCAAGAACACCACCAACGATTGGGGCAAGGATGAAAATCCAAACTTGTTCAAGAGCTGCGCCACCAACCAAGACAGCTGGAGCCAAACTGCGAGCTGGGTTTACTGAAAGGCCTGTGATGTTCAATCCTACAAGGATCATTGCCATCAAGGACAAACCAATCACCAAACCAGCAATCGCACCATTGCCCTTGCTTGCTGAAGTGACAGTCATGATAACTAGGACAAACAAGAAAGTTGCGATGACTTCAAACAAGAATCCACCAAAGACAGTGACACCGTTTGCCAAGGCATTTTCACCAAGACTAGCAGTTGACATGCCTGAGTTAGACAAGAGGAAGAATACCGCAGCTGACGCAAGGAAAGCTCCAACTACTTGCCCAAGGATGTAGTTTACAAGCTCTGAAGATGACAAACGTTTGTTTACAAACATAGCGATCGAAACCGCTGGGTTCAAGTGAGCACCTGAAACAGTACCAATTGAGAAAGCTGCAACCACAATTGCCAAACCAAAGGCAAAAGCAATTCCAAGGTGTCCAAGGCCATTAAGACCATTTCCAAAAACAACAGCCCCTGTTCCGATGAACACAAGCATAAATGTACCGATTAATTCAGCAACAAATTTTTTCATGATAAGTCTCCTTTTTTCAAACTATGTATTAGTCTATCAAAAGAAGGAAAGGGTTTCAAGAAAATTGACTGGAAAGTTCTTTGAAAACCCACTGAATTTCTATTAAAGACTATTACAAGTAAAAATTGATAAAAATCCTTGGCCGGTTATCCTTCAAGAATATCGGAAACTTTCAAATACTTGCTTAAAAGGAAACATTCTTCAATCAAACCTTTCTCTAATAAATCATACAAAAAAATGAAAAGAATGGTATAATTGATACTATACAATAAACGTTTTTGGCAAAGGAGACTACCATGAGAAAAAAGTTTAGAGTTTATTTTCTAACCACTGCAACGATTTTAGCATTTGGCCTCGTCGGCTGTTCATCTAAACCATCAACCACTGCTCCAAGCAATACAGAAGGTACTACAAATACAGAGACGGCAACCTACCATAAGGAAGATGTAACTGGTCCTGCTGCTTCATTTGACTGGAATGCCAAAGTTGAACCTACCAACTATGAGAGAACCTTTGTTGAAACCAACAGTGGCAGTCAATTTAATAAAACTTTAGATCGCACGAAAGAGGCGGCTGAGAATCTTGAAAAAAAGAAAAAGGAAATTTCGGATCCTAAGGTTCAAACAGCCCTCAATTTAGTGGATGCCGTCTTTGTCAATCAAGAAAATTTTGACCTGGTTGTGAAATCAGCGGGTGCTAGCAATCAAGAAGAGTTATTTGATAAGATTTGGAACGAATATTTAGTCCCTGAGTTAACTAAAATCCGTCCGAATTTTTCAAATGATACCATCTTTGAGTATAAGGGAGAAAAGTATCCTCTGAAAATTTATGCACCAATGTTTTTCAAGGTCAACACCAATGCATTAGGAAAAGCAGGTGCCTATACTCTTGAGGACTATAAGGTAGAAGGCGACTTGGTTTATTTGAAATTTATGTCCCCATCTGTAGATACTTACCAATATGAAGTCAAAGCATCCTATCACACAGACAGTCTCGAATTCTTTCAAGGACTGGCAGAAGAACAACAAAAAGTTCTTGAAACAGACTATGCTAAAGCTCTAAATATTCGATTTGTTTATCAATTAGCGGCGCTTGATTTTAAAGCTGACAACTACGTAGACCTAGAGGGCATGGATTATTTTGATCGAAACTCTCATTACCTCGCCATAAAAGTGGATAATAATGGTGAAGCTAGCCTTGATAATGAAAATCTTGTCAACCTTTTGCAAATTAGCATGAAGGCTTCAAACGAGGCCAATAAAGGAAAATTTGAATAAGTCTTCAATGCATAAAAAATCACCTCAAACAGGTGATTTTTGTGTATTCATCTTGTCATTAAAATGTCTTAAATCCGTCCTTTACTCCCCCAACTCAGCACTGTAGGCGATAATCTGGTCAACTGTGTCTGACAAAAATTGGATGGTATCACGGAGTGGTTTGTCTGTTGAAATATCAGCACCGATAATCATAGCTGACCCAAGCGGTGTCTTGCTACCACCTGATTTGAGGAGATTGAGCCAATCTTCAGCTCCAGTTTCTGAATGTTTCAGATGAAGATAACCTGCAGTCGAGATGACTAGACCAGCAGAGTAAGTGTAACTATACAAGCCCATGTAGTAGTGAGCTTGGCGCATCCAAGTGAGTGCCGCATCGTCGTCAATTTCAATAGCATCTTCCCAGAAATCTGTCAAAACTTCCTTCATAATGCTGTTGAGCTTGCTTGCTCCAAAGGTTTCCCCTTCCTCAATCAATGTATAAACCTTACGCTGGAAGGCTGCTTCCAAGAGGTGGGTGATGAAATTATGGAAGTAGGTGTCTGTCAAGCGGTGGGCAAGGGCAAAGCGTTTTTGACGTGGATCATCAGACTGGTGCTCCAAGTAGTCACTGAGAAGCAATTCATTGAAGGTTGATGGCGCTTCAACGTAGTAGGTCGACATGTGAGCATTGAAGTAGCTTTGGTGATTGTCTGAAAAGATAAATTGACCAGAATGCCCAATTTCATGAATCAAGGTATAGACATCACTCAAACGGCCAGTCCAGCTCATGAGGACATAAGGGTGCACGCGATATGGATCCGTCGCATAACCACCAGAATCCTTGCCACTATTAGCAGCAAAGTCCACCCAGCGTTCTTCTTGATAGCGCGCAACTTCCTGACAATATTCTTGTCCTAAAGGTTCTACTGACTTCATGACCAAATTATAGGCGTCATCAATAGTCACTTCAGGATTAAGGGCGCTGTCCAAGTCCAATTTCCAGTCTGCAAAGGTCATCTTTTCAAGACCATTGATCTTGGCAACATGCTTGAGGTACCTCTGAGCAACTGGCGCAAATTCTTGCATGATGAGGTCAATCTGGCGGTCAAACATGGCACGGTCAACTTCTTGCTCAGCCAGAAGATAGTCAAAAACTGAGTCATAGCCCTTCATATCTGCCAACAATTTCTCAGACTTGACTTGGGCTAAATAGGCTGCCGCAGCCGTATTTTGGTGCTTACGGAGTCCCTCTGAAAAAGAACGGAAAGATTTCTCACGAACCTCAGCGTCCTCGTGGTTTTGGTAGAAATTTTCATAGGTAACAAAGCTATTTTTGTAGGTCTTGCCATGGGCTTCAAAGTCAGCCATTTCAAAGTCCCCAGCTCGCATTTTGGTGTATATGTCCTGTGGACTGTAGAAGATTTCACCGAGATTGGTCAAAGCTTTCTCCACATCAGCCCCTAGATAGTGGGCTTTTTTGATTTTAGCCTGACGAATGGCTGCCGTCAAGTGAGGCAATTTACCCAAACGGTCCAAGACCTCCTCGTCTGCTGCCACCAAGGCGTCGTCAAAGAAGGTCAAGGCTACACTGGCGTCTGTCTCAAAGTCCATCCCAGCTTGGGCAATATTGGCAAATTCTTCATTGCTATAATCTGTCGTCTGAGGCATAAAAGCGTAGTTGCCGATATGACTCATCTGAATATAAATTTGTTCCAATTCTGCAAATGCCTTCTCAAAATCCTCAAAAGTATGAAGATTACCTTTGTAATCACGGCTAAATTGATTGATGTCTTCGCGCGTTTTCTCGATTGCACGCAAGAAATCCTCACGGTCTTGGTATAGGGCTGTTAAGTCCCAAAGTTCCTTTTCGGAAAATTCTGATCGGTGTTTTTGTTCCATTCTCTTCCTCTTATTTCTCTAATTCTACTAAAACACTAAGGGCTGATAAGGCGTAAAGCGGCGCTGTTTCTGCTCGCAAGATGCGAGGTCCTAGGCCTGCCAAGAAGGCTCCTTTAGCTTCAAAACTTTCGATTTCTGCAGGTGAGAGACCGCCTTCTGGACCAAATATAAAGAGCAATTTGGCTCCTTTTTCTAGTCCAGTAACTGCTTGCAAAAGCGCAGCGGCTTCTCCTTCTTTTGCTGATTCTTCATAGGCCACTATAATAGAGTCAAACTGGTCAAACTGAGTTAGAAAATCTGCTTTCTTCTCGAAAAGCTGGATACTTGGAACGATATTACGCTTGCTTTGTTCTGCCGCTCCAAGGGTGATTTTTTCTAGTTTTTCAACCTTTTTACCCAATTTCTTGCCGTCCCACTTGGCAACTGACCAGTCAGCAGGGAAGGCCCAAATTTGGCTGGCACCCAGTTCCGTTACTTTTTGAGTGATAAACTCCAGCTTGTCTCCCTTGGGAAAGCCTGATGCGATAGTCACTTGGATGGGAAGTTCGACATTTTCAGCTAATTCTTGGACCAACTCAAACTGACGATTTTCCACATCTAGCACGCGTGCCAAGCGCTTGATCCCATCATCAAAGACCAAGGTCACTTCATCCTCTTCTTTCAGGCGCATAACCTGAAACATATGCTTGCTGGTTTCCTTGTCCTCAATGGTGACAGGAGAGACTGCACTACCCTTGACAAAATACTGCTGCATGTTAGCCTCCAATCACACCTGAAATATCCTTAGTCTTCTTAAAGACACAGGCATTCCATTCCCCTTGAATCATGTGGGTTTCAAGGAAAAATCCAGCTGACTCAGCTGACTCGCGTACCATGTCCCACTTGTCCTTGATAATCCCACTCATGATCAGGTAGCCTTCGTCCTTGACCAAACGATAAGCATCGTCTGTCAGATGAATGAGAATATCCGCCAAGATATTAGCCACAATCACATCTGCCTCAATCTCAACACCCTTAAGCAAATCTCCAGCCGCTACATGTATATTCTCCATGCCAGGGTTGAGCTCAATATTTTCCTGAGCGACACGAACCGCCACATCATCCAGGTCATAGGCGAAAATTTCCTTGGCACCCAGAAGCGAGCTGGCAATGGAGAGGACACCTGAACCAGTTCCCACATCAAGCACCGTTTCGCCACCACGAAGAACCTGCTCCAAGGCAAAAAGGCTCATCTTAGTGGTTGGATGCGTCCCAGTCCCAAAGGCCATGCCAGGGTCCAGCTTGATAATCTTTTCTCCCGCAGTCGCCTCATAGTCTGTCCAAGACGGCACGATGGTCAAGTCATGGGTGATACGAGCTGGCTCATAGTATTTCTTCCAGTTGTCTGCCCAGTCTTCCTCAGCCAAGTCAGTCGTCCCCATCTTGACCTCTCCTAGATCCATAAAATCGGTCAATTCTGCTAGGCGAGCCTGCAAGTCCGCCTCAACCACTGCCACATCAACCGTATCCGGATAGTAGGCTGTCACTACGATTTCTTCTTGCTGCTCTACCTCTGGGAAAATCTCACCAAAACGGTCGACATTCCCCACATAGTCCATACTGTCTTCAATCGCAACACCTTGCGCCCCCAACTCAATCAAGAGATTGGAGACCAGCTCCTCTCCCTCGCGCTTCACTGTAACTTTTAACTCTTGCCATGTTTCCATCATTAAGATACCAAGCCCGTAAAACACAAGGCCAAAATAGGAAACTCTCTGAAGACTCTTGTGTCTAAGAGAAGTTTATCTTTTTGGCACAGTGTTTAGGGCGGGTTCAGTTTAGAAATGTAACCGAACCATCCTTTCTATTTGTCAATCAATTTTTTCATGTAAACCATATCCATACCTTCTTTTTCAGGCTCGATATGGGTTTGACGGTAGCCATTTTTCTCATAAAAGGCGACCATGACCGCATCCTGTAATACCGTACACAAGTCCCACTGTTTAATCGTTGGAAATTCCTTTTCCAGTAATCTCAATCCCTCAGAACCATAACCTTTTCCTTGATACTGGGGCAAAATCGCTGCGGTCCCCAACCAAGCTTTCGTTAACTCGTCATTGGTCTGAACTCGTAAAAATCCGATGTTTTCTTCATCTTTTTTTACAAAGTAGTAATAGCTATTGGGACGCTCGACTAGTTTCCACTTAATTCGTTCACGGTCCTCCAGATAAGGATCGTATTCGTCTTGGTATTTCTCATAGACTGCCTTAAAGCTAGCCCTTTGAATTGCAATTACGGTTTCTAAATCCTCTGCTCCTGCTCGTTCAAGTCTAATCATAGTCTCTCTCCAAATAATCCCTCACCCTATCCTGCAACTGGGGTACAACCCTATCTGAGCCAAGAAACTCGTCAATGCCCATCAGTTTGTAGCCCTGCCCTTCATCACCAAAGACAATCTTGTCAAACTGTTCCTGAGTCAACTTTCCCACTAGAAAGACGGATTCCTTCCCCTCAAAAAGCATACTTGGGTACACCTTACTCCAAAGCAGGCAATCTTCAGTCAGATGAATTCCTAGTTCTTCATAAGCTTCACGCTCCGCGCACTCAAAAGGACTTTCATCACCTTCTCGTCCGCCACCTGGCAACTCCCACATATTGGGCCAAGGGATATTTTCCTTGTCATCACGCAAGATGGTCAGTAGCTTATCTCCACAAAAGAGGGCAATTTTACAACCCGTAAAATCCAAGTGTTTATCCAATAATTCCATGATGATGACCTTTTCTTATCATAACTACTACTCTATAGAAAACCCCTAGCTAGCTTTCTTCAATTACATTTTGACACTCTGCATCCCAGTACGCCCGCCATCTACCATGTTTTTTAGCAAAATAAACCGTAAACTCATCATTTACATAATCTGCAACATAGCGAAGATTAGGCGGACTTTCCTCAAAACTTAATATCCAAGGATGAAAGTAAAAGGTTTTCTCCCACTTCTTCTGAGTATAGCCTAGATCCTTGGCATACTGGGGAATAGGCTGCTGCATCTCGCTTTCCAAATAGGACTGAATAGCATTGTCAATACTATTTAAACGAGCTAATAGTTGCTGAAACTGGTCTTCCTCTTCCGTCTTAAAACCAACTAGAAATTCAAATTCCGAAAAGTCTTCAGGAAATTCAAGTTCTGTGACTGTACCATCTTCTGCATAGCGCCCCTCCTCATCGACAAGGCGACGAGTTCCAGACTTCAATACTTGCTCGAAATCTAGATCCGCAAAGCGATTACGGGGAAGGATGCAAACTGACTGCTCAGATTTATCTGGCTTTCTCCTGAAAAACTGTTTGACTCTTTCTAGCATAGTCTCCCCTTTCTCCTTGAACTCATTATTTAAAAATGTCCACTTAGAATCTTTTTTAATATCTCGGATAAGGGTAAAATTCTCCCTCTTCCAAGCCGACTTTTCCTTCTTCAAAGACTTCTTGATTCCATTCCATGACGAACTCTTCTGCTTCTGGGTCTTCCAAAAAGTCCATGAGGGCATCCAGCCCAACCTCGGCAGTATCTTTGAGGAAAAGTGCAAAATAAGCTAAAAATTCACGAGAAAATCCTTTTTTAGGCAGGTAAGGGATGACAGTCAAATAATCTTCTTCATTGACTGTTGACTTGGCAGGATTGTAAAAGAGTACCGCTTCCTCAAAGAGGATATCGTCTGACGAAACCTCTCCGTCTTCATCCACCATCTCCACACCGGCAGCATTTTGTGCCTCTAGTAGAAAACTCACTTCTACCGCATGGTTGCGCTTGTCCCAACTAATCTCATAGTCAAAGGGAAAGTTCTTGTCCAACTCTTCCTGTAAAACATCTAAAAATCCGTATGTTGCCATTTTGTCCTCTTTCTATGCGACTCTTTAATCGCCCCGATTACTCGGAATTATGCTAAAATAGATACTACCATCTTACCACATCTACATCAGAAAATCCATGTTAGAAAGGACTGCTATGCCAGACAATCTCGCGCTTCGCATGCGCCCAAAAACCATTGACCAGGTCATCGGTCAGGAGCATCTAGTCGGACCTGGAAAAATTATCCGTCGCATGGTGGAAGCCAATCGTCTGTCCTCCATGATTCTCTATGGACCTCCCGGAATCGGCAAGACCAGTATCGCCTCTGCCATCGCTGGAACGACCAAGTATGCCTTTCGGACCTTTAATGCGACTGTTGGTAGTAAAAAGCGACTGCAAGAAATCGCGGAAGAAGCTAAATTCTCAGGTGGATTAGTCCTGTTACTGGACGAGATTCACCGACTAGATAAAACCAAGCAAGACTTTCTTCTGCCACTCTTGGAAAGTGGTCTGGTTATCATGATTGGGGCAACGACTGAAAATCCCTTCTTTTCTGTCACTCCAGCCATTCGTAGCCGTGTTCAGATTTTTGAACTGGAACCTCTGTCTAACCAAAACGTCAAAGAAGCGATTCAGATCGCTCTCACTAATCCTGAGCGCGGTTTTGACTTCCCAATTGAGTTAGATGAGGATGCGCTGGATTTCATCGCAACCTCTACCAATGGAGACCTGCGTTCTGCCTTTAACTCGCTGGATCTGGCTGTTCTCTCTACCCCTGAGAATGACAAGGGCACCCGCCATATCACACTGGATATCATGGAAAATAGCCTCCAGCGAAGTTATATTACAATGGACAAGGATGGGGACGGTCACTACGATGTCCTTTCAGCCCTGCAAAAGTCTATCCGTGGCTCAGATGTTGATGCCAGTCTCCACTACGCGGCCCGCTTGATTGAGGCTGGGGATCTGCCTAGTCTCGCTCGTCGCTTGACTGTTATTGCTTATGAAGATATCGGTTTGGCCAATCCTGAAGCCCAGATTCATACCGTAACTGCTCTAGATGCTGCTCAAAAGATTGGGTTCCCAGAAGCTCGCATTCTCATTGCCAATGTCGTGATTGACTTGGCCCTTTCTCCAAAATCCAACTCAGCCTATGTGGCTATGGACAAGGCCCTTGCTGACCTCAAAACATCAGGGCATTTGCCTATTCCTCGACACCTGCGCGATGGACACTACAGTGGAAGCAAGGAACTTGGGAACGCCCAAAACTATCTCTATCCGCACAACTATCCTGGAAACTGGGTCAAGCAAGACTATCTGCCAGAAAAAATCAAAGACCAGCACTACTTCACTCCGGAAGATACTGGCAAATACGAACGGGCTTTGGCGCAACGCAAGGAAACCATTGATAAATTACGGGACTTGTGAAATCCTTTTCAAATAATTGCATTTTCCTCTTGATTTTTTTTGAAAAAGTGGTATCATATAAACATAGAAACGCTGTGGTGTACGACTTCACACTTAAGTGTTGACCGACTATTTTTTGTACTATTAGGGAAACAAAAGTCTTCTAACAGCATGTAGGCCGTCTCACACGGAAACAGCTTCAGTTAGAGCGAGTTGCCCACCTGCTTAATTGCGCGGGTTCAATACAAACCGTGAAGTTTCGGCACCAATACAGCTTTTTCTTTGCCTCCTTAGCTCAGTTGGTAGAGCAGTAGACTCTTAATCTATGGGTCGCAGGTTCGAGCCCTGCAGGGGGCATCTAGATACAACAGGAAAAGCCTTGGTTTCAGGGCTTTTTTGTTTAAGTTCTTAGGATATTCTGAGTTTAGTATAGATAAAATTCTTTCCTTATAAAACAAAAAACGCTACGTAGCGTTTTTTTGTTATTCTTAGTTACTCGTCTAATCGAATAAACATCATTGCGTTAAGCAAAGAGATGAGAGCGACTGTATTGACATTATTAGAATAGATCAGTCTCTTATTTTCAATAGGAGGAATAATAAAATTAGAAATAATGATGTCGTAAGGTGATTCTTTTAGAGCATCAAGTGATAACTCTAATTCACTCCAAACTTCCAGTTCAAAATTGTTGCTGCAATAGTAAGAAAGTGTCTCTGCTACTGATTTAGCATGATACTGATCAAAATTACTCATAACCAAAACCTTTAATTTAGGTTGGTTTTGTAAAAGATTTAGCACTAAGTGTTTGCTATGGGTGATAAAAGTATAGGTCAAATGATTGACTTTCATTGAACTACGATCCATATCCAAAGCCTCTAGATAATGTTCAATCCCTTCCTTCACCTCTGAAACGAATCGAGGGAAAATATTTTGAAAGTTCTTGATTGTATTACCTTTTTGATCAAATAGGATAAACTCTGTCGATAATTCCTGGCGATGCAGATGTGCTGTATTATGCAGATGCCAAATCAGATTGTCTTTATTGTCTACTTGGAGATTATACTCTCTTGATACCTGATCTACTAGATCTCCCAATAACTGATACGATTTTTTTACATAGCTGTCTGTTTTTGCATGGTTGAGAAATACTTCTTCATCTATGAAAAACATTTTTTGAAAATAGGATACAAACAGTTGACCGATCACTTCTTTATTCAGAGAGATATGATATTCAGAGTCAAAGCTGGCTACAAGGTCCTCGATTTCTTCTGCCTGCATGAACGATTCTAACAATTGATTGTTAAAAGAATTTTTCTCAACTTCCAAGAAATGACCAAACTTTATTCGGTATAAATTTGTTACGAGGAGTAACTTTAACATTCGTTGAGTGGCGAAATCGACAGGAAATGAAGTTTCTTTATAGACTAGTGCCAACAGTTTACACAAAGGTTCTACAGAAAAATCTTCAAAGGGCCATTCAAGGAAATAATATTTCTCTGAAAAATACTGGGCAAAAAAGTAACGGATATCAATCTCATTTCCAGTGATTCGAACTGGATTGAGGCTAATTTCAAAACGATATTGTTTCTTAATGATTTTATTAATATGACTGATGATACGGTAAAGAGAGGAAGAACTGATATAGAACTCTTTGCAAATATTCTCTTTATCACATCCTTCATTAAAGAAGATAAATTCTAATATTGAAAAGTGAGTTGAATGCTTAAAAAAATGATGATAGATCATTTCAATATCACTATCGTCGGTATTAATGATACGGATGCCGTTTGTTGAGGAATGAAATAGCAAGTCAGGAAAGGAAGACCTGACATGGGATAAGTCATTTTTTACAGAACGTTCTGTACAGTGCAATAATTCTGCTAGTTCTGAAATATGAAACCAGCGTTTGTTTTCAAACAGTAATTCTAATAATTCTAATTGTCTGTGACTTTTTTTAGATAATAAATCTCTCATGGATAGCTTTTCTCTCTTTATAATAAACTGAAGGATTGTCTTTCAATCTTCATGCAATTATACCACATGGAATGAATTTATCCTCTTACAACGACTTTTGCTTGTCATCAAAAGACTAGTCTAATCCCTTAGAAACTCAGTAGCACCAGTATTTTCTTATTTATTTGTACCTTCGGTGTATTTTTATAATACGTAATTCAAGACAAATTATTACCTTTCCATATTTAAATGTTATATAATAAATGATATCAAAGAAATTAATTTTCTGAAAATGATTCTTTGATTTAGAAATAGAAAAGGAGGATACACTATGTTGTGGTCCATTATTGTTGGAGGTCTTATTGGTCTCATCGCAGGTGCAATCACTAAAAAAGGTGGTTCAATGGGATTGATTGCGAATATCATTGCAGGTCTTGTCGGTTCGTCTGTAGGTCAATCACTTCTAGGAAGCTGGGGACCTTCATTGGCTGGAATGGCTATTATTCCATCAATCGTAGGTGCAGTAATTGTTGTTGCCGTAGTTTCATATCTATTTGGTAGAAAATAAGCTCTACCTAATAAGAAATTAAAAGTGATAAACCATAATTTTGAATACTCTAGACGGGCAAAATTATGGTTTAAAGCTTTTCAATTGAAAGGATTTAATATGTCAAAATCAAAGAAAATATTGTTACTTATTTTCTGTATCTTAATCTTGACTATTTTCCTTCCTATTCTCATAGATTATCATCAGGTCAGTGATTTAGGAATCCACTTATTCAGTTGGAGAGAACTCTACGCTGAATTCCTGATTGCTAGATATGTCTTTTGGGGGACACTTGTCCTTTCTGTTTTAGTTTTAATTTCAATGTTAGTGATACTCTTTTATCCTAAACAATATCTAGAGATTCAATTAGAAACTCAAGAAGATACATTAAAACTAAAAAACTCAGCTATCGAAGGCTTTGTTCGATGTTTGGTCATTGATCATCAGTTGATCAAAGAACCAACGGTCCATGTAAATAGCCGCAAAAATAAATGTTTCGTTACTGTAGAAGGGAAAATTCTTCCTTCAGACAACATCTCAAACCGATGTCTAGTCATTCAGAATGAAATAACTCATGGATTAAAGCAGTTCTTTGGTATTGAACGTGAGGTAAAACTTGAAGTTAAAGTTAAAGAATATGAACCTCGAAAAACGACCAAAAAGACTGTTAGTCGTGTAAAGTAAGGAAGTAAAAATGGAATGGTTTAAAAAATATCAGTATCCAATTATTGCAGGTCTAGTAGGTGTCATTCTCGCTTGCTTTATCTTATCCTTTGGCTTTTTCAAAACACTATTTGTACTAATTTGTGGAGCCTTAGGAGCATTTGCTGGATACTATGTTAAGGAAAAATATTTAAATAAATAAAGGAGTCTCGTATGTCAAACGTAGATAAAAATGTAGATAAAAAAGATGTTGCTGTTGTTTCTCAAGATGTTAAAGGGGAACTCACTTATGAAGACAAAGTAATCCAAAAAATCATTGGTCTTTCACTTGAAAAAGTACCTGGACTTTTGGATGTGGATGGAGGATTCTTCTCTAATCTAACAGAAAAAATTATCAATACAGACAATGTCACTCATGGTGTAAATGTTGAAGTTGGGAAAGAACAAGTTGCAGTTGACTTGAACATTGTTGTTGAATACCAAAAGAATGTCCCTGCTTTGTACAAAGAAATCAAAGATGTTGTCGTATCACAAGTTACAAAAATGACTGATCTAGAAGTTGTTGAAGTCAATGTGAATGTTGTTGATATCAAAACGAAGGAACAGCATGAAGCAGATTCAGTTAGCCTCCAAGACCGAGTAACTGACGTGGCTTCTTCAACAGGAGAATTTGCTTCAGAACAATTTGAAAAAGTGAAATCTGGTATCGGTTCAGGTGTTGCTGCTGTTCAAGAAAAAGTAGGCGAAGGTGTTGAAGCCGTTAAAGGCGAAACAAAAGAAAATGCTCGCGTACACTAATTCATCTAATCAAAATCAATCAATTTAAAGGAGGCAGAATCATGTCAACAGAAGAAAAATTAAACCAAGCAAAAGGTTCCATTAAAGAAGGTGTCGGCAAAATGATCGGCGATGAAAAAATGGAAAAAGAAGGAACAGCTGAAAAAGTTGTTTCTAAAGTAAAAGAAGTTGCTGAAGATGCAAAAGACGCTGTCGAAGGCGCTATTGAAGGTGTTAAAAACATGCTTCACAAAGACGAAAAATAAGTCTAAACGTTAATTGACCTTTTCATTATAGTAGTCAAAAAGAGGACCGTAAATGTCCTCTTTTTTTGTAGATCGGATTCTAAACACGCTCCCATTTTTCGTTAAAAGAGATTCTTAACAGGAAAAGCCTTGGAATCAAGGCTTTTTTGTTTACTTAAAATAATATCTCCCTTTTAAAGAAAGAACATTTAAAAGCTTGCACACTACTAGACTGGCTTATTTATCCACCACCTGAGCCTCAAATTGGGCTGGCTGGTTGTCTACATTGGTAATGGTTATCGTGTAGGGCTTGTTATTGGTGGCATCAAACACTTTTTCACCTTGGTAACTCACAACAACTCCATCTTTTTCTAAATAAATATCTGCTTGCTTGTTTGGAAGTTCTTCATCCTCCTCGTCCAAACCATGGCTTTTTATAATTTTTTGTCCCTCTACTTCATAGTAAACATCACCATTACTCTCACTCCAAACATTAGAGCCAGTTAATTTAATTTTACTTGAATCGTTTTTCTTCAAGATGAAGAGTGAATAGTATTCCAAATCTTGTGTTCTGGGATTTACTCTTAAGTTGACGGATTGACCTGGTTGAAGAGTGTATTTGCCATAGTTCAAAACGGAAAAGACAAACCAAACTAGGAGCAAACTATACAAGACTCCTATAATCATTCGTGAGCGCCTACTTTTAAAAAAACGTAAAAGTAACAGTAAAGAGCAATTCTGTAAACATTCTTGTCCCTCCTTTCTTATCATCGTTGACATTCTAAACAAGATCTCGTGTTAGTTTCTCACTAGTAACATCAACCATATAAAGTCTGATACATCTTATCTAGAAAAGCTTTCAACTCTTTTCGAACAATCTTTAACAGGCGTTCTTCTTCGGCTTGAGAGATCGTCACACTTTCTTTATTTTGATTACTAATATGAGAATAGTAACTACGTTTTAGGGTTAATTGATTGTCTAAAATATAGTAGGCATTTATTTTTTCCTCATTTACCATTGTTTCAAATAAAACCGAGACTTCATCCCTGCCAGGATTCAACATTCTCAAATCAATGTCTCCTTTTATCCCTATGGAGGCAATTCCTCCATCCAAGCGGATAGCACCGTCGGGAGGAACAACATAACCTGCTTTTCGCATGTCAGACGCATATTTTCCTGAAGCCGTTAAATGTTGTAAGACTGCTATATTGTCCTTTTCTTCAAAGGAAGCCTTTAATTGGGTGCGTTCTTGGTGGCTTTGATACTGAGAATAAAGAGTGATACCAACAACTAAGGCAAGTACAGAAGTAATCCAGATTCGTATTTTTCTAAGTCTCGACATTTTTATCTCCCCTATCTAAGAAATCATAGAATCCTTGTTTCTAACTTTGAAAGAAGGCTTTCTTATCCTTGAAAATCCTTGAGACTCTGGCCCCACGTGACTGTTATCTGCCCTTTTTCATGATGTATTTTCGTATAGGTGTTTCAACCATTTGAACGATTTCAAATCCTTCTTTTTGGTAAAGATTGTAAGCTGTTTGATTTGCCTCATAGACATTTAGAGAAATAGTATCTATGTCTTCATTTTCAAAGGCCAAACTAACAAATTTCCTTAAAGCCTGGCTACCTAAGCCTTGTCCCTGTTTCTGGGGGTTGATAAAAAATCTCCCGATATGAAGATTCCTGTCTTCTAGTCTGATTTTCTGGATAAGCCCCACAAACTCTTGTCCATCAAAGATTGAAAAGATTCCTTCCAAATCTTGCAAGATTTGAATTGTTAAGGGAAAAGGAATCATTGTTCCCATCCATTGTTCTTGAAAGGATTTGCCAAGGGAGTTGGACCATTGGCATAAGAGCTGAGCGTTTTCTATGCTCACATTTTCCTCAAAACGAATCATCATCTTGACCTCACCATCTTATCAATGTTTCTTTATTATACTACTTCTTCTATTTTTTACGAATAGATAAGTATGATTGATCTTTATTTTTTTCTTGTCGGGAGCATTATCGCTTCCTTTCTAGGTTTGGTCATTGACCGTTTTCCTGAGCAATCCATTATCCAACCAGCCAGTCACTGCGATTCCTGTCAAACTCGCTTGCGACCCTTAGATTTGATTCCTATTGTATCTCAGGTCTTCAATCGCTTTCGCTGTCGCTACTGCAAGGCTCGCTATCCATTCTGGTATGCCCTCTTTGAATTGGGCTTGGGTGTCCTCTTTCTGGCTTGGTCATGGGGCTGGCTTTCCTTGGGTCAAGTCATCCTAATCACTGCTGGTTTGACCTTGGGAATTTACGACCTTCTCCATCAGGAATATCCCTTGCTGGTCTGGCTGACGTTTCACCTAATCCTCCTGGCTTTCTGTGGTTGGAATCTGGTCATGGTCTTCTTTCTTATCCTTGGAATTTTGGCTCATTTTATCGATATCCACATGGGAGCAGGGGATTTTCTCTTTCTGGCTTCTTGTGCTCTCATCTTTAGCGCGACAGAATTACTGATTTTGATTCAATTCGCTTCTGCGGCAGGGATTTTAGCCTTTCTTTCGCAAAAGAAAAAGGAAAGACTTCCTTTCGTGCCTTTCCTCTTACTTGCTGTTTGTTTGATTATTTTTGGTAAGCTACTGCTTGTTTGATAAAGTCCTCAATCGGCTCTCCTTGGTGGAGAGCTTTTACAATTTTCGAACCAACGATAACACCATCTGACACCGCATTGAAGCGTTCTACATCGGCTTGACTTGATACACCAAAACCTGTCAAGACTGGAATGTCAGCTACTTGATGCAATTGTGCCAAGTGCTTGTCCAAGTCTGCTCGGTAATTGCCTGACTTCCCTGTCACCCCATTGATGGCAACGGCATAGACAAAACCTTCTGCTCCTTCAATCAACTCTTTTTGACGTTCAAGTCCTGTTGTCAAGCTAACTAGGGGAATCAATGCAACATCTGTATCTGCCAAAAATGGCTCCACAAAGTTGGCATGCTCATGAGGCAGGTCTGGGATAATCAATCCTTTAACCGCTGTATCTGCCAAATCTTTGACAAATTTCTCCACACCGTACTGAAAGAGGGGGTTAAAGTAGGTCATGATAACAAGCGGAACCTCTGTTTCAATGGTTTTCAAGGTTTCAACCAAAGCCTGGGGCGAAGTCCCCTGAGCTAAACTGCGCAAGCCTGCTTCTTCGATAACAGGTCCATCTGCAACAGGGTCAGAAAAGGGAATACCCACTTCAATAGCTGAGACACCCAAATCTTCTAAAAAGTGGATTGTTTCAGCGAGACCATCCAAGCCTTTCTCATGGTCTCCAGCCATGATATAGGGAACAAAAATTCCTTTTCCAGCTGCTTTGATAGCATTCAATTTTTCTGTTAGTGTCTTAGGCATGAGCTTCTCCCTTCTTTGCTGCATCTGCTTCCAAGCGGTCTTTGACTTGGACCACATCCTTGTCCCCACGACCTGATAGACAGACAATCATTGACTTTTCTGGTCCGAGTTCTTTGGCCAATTTCACCGCAAAGGCAATGGTATGGCTAGATTCCAAGGCTGGGATAATCCCTTCCACACGAGACAAGAGTTGGAATCCTTCCAAGGCTTCCTCGTCAGTCACAGGAACATAGCTGGCACGTTTGATATCGTGGTAGTGAGAATGTTCTGGACCGATACCTGGATAGTCCAAACCTGCTGAGATAGAGAAGGCTTCAAGAATTTGACCATGAGCATCTTGGAGCACATCCATAAGAGAACCGTGGAGAACACCCGGACGACCCTTGGTCAAAGTCGCTGCGTGGTGCTCTGTATCCACACCAAGTCCTGCCGCTTCAGCTCCATACATGGCTACTGACTCATCTTCCACAAATGGATGGAAGAGGCCGATAGCATTAGATCCACCACCAACACAGGCTACTAGGGCATCTGGTAGGTCTTGTCCTGTCAAATCACGGTACTGTTGTTTAGCTTCTCTACCAATGACACTTTGGAAGTCACGGACGATTTCTGGGAAGGGATGAGGCCCCAAGGCTGAACCAAGGATATAGTGGGTATCATCGATATTTGCCACCCATGAACGAAGAGCTGCATTGACCGCATCCTTGAGCACGCGCGAACCATCAGTCACAGCCTCAACCTTGGCTCCCAAAAGCTCCATACGGAAGACGTTAAGGGCTTGGCGTTTGACATCTTCCTCACCCATGTAGATAGTACATTCCATGTTAAAGAGGGCCGCAGCTGTTGCAGTTGCCACACCGTGCTGACCAGCACCTGTTTCAGCGATAATTTTCTTTTTGCCCATGCGTTTAGCCAGAAGAACTTGTCCCAAGGCATTGTTAATCTTGTGGGCCCCTGTATGGTTGAGATCTTCCCGTTTGAGATAAATCTTGGCTCCGCCGATATGCTGGGTCAAGTTTTTTGCGTAGTAAAGAGGAGTTTCACGTCCTACGTACTGACGTAAGAGTTGGTTTAATTCCTCTTGGAAACTTGGGTCTGCCTGACTTTCACGGTAAGCCTTCTCCAACTCCAAAACTGCTGTCATCAGTGTTTCTGGGACGAAACGTCCGCCGAATTTTCCGTAAAATCCATCTTTATTTGGTTCTTGATATGCCATTCTTTACCCTCTCTATAAATCTTCTAATCTTTTCATGATCTTTCTGTCCATCTGTCTCCACTCCACTTGATACATCTACTGCATAGGGAGAGAAATGTTGAATTGCTTTTGCTACATTGTCTTCCTTAAGCCCACCTGCGATAAAGAAGGGCTGAGCAAGTTCTGCTGTATCCAGTTGGCCCCAGTCAAAGGTCTGGCCACTCCCTGCCACAGGGGCATCAAAGAGTAGATAGTCTGCCCGAGAATGAGGCACGTGACCATTTCCATCTACCTGCACCGCCTGAATGCTGGCACAAGGTAAATCCTCAAACAAATCATCTGCTACCTGACCATGAACTTGAACCAAGTCCAAACCAACTTTGTCAATTGCTTCTAGCAGTTGAGCTCGACTTGGTGAAACAAATACACCAACCTTCTTAACGTTCACAGGAATGAGATTTGCAAGCTCTGTAGCCTCTTCCAAGCTCACCTGTCTTTTACTGGGTGCGAAGACAAAACCGATATAGTCTGCCCCTGCTGATACGGCTGTTTCTACCGCTTCTTTGGTCGATAGTCCACAAATCTTAACCTTTGTCAATCTGCAACTCCTTAATTCTCTGGGCCACATCCTCTGCCTGCATGAGAGCTGTTCCCACCAAAATTCCGTTAAAGGATGCTGCTACTCGTTCTGCATCCTGCCCTTTGAAAATAGCAGATTCAGAAATGTAATAACGATCTTCCTTAAAGTGCTGGGCCAAGTCTACACTAGTCTGCAAGTCGACTTCAAAGGTGGTCAAGTTGCGGTTGTTAACCCCAATAATCTCAGCACCAAGCCTGTGTGCCACTTCTAGTTCAGCTAGATTGTGGGTCTCCACCAAGACTTCCAGACCAAGCTCTGTCGCGTAGTCATAGAGTTCCTTGAGGCGTTCTTCTGACAAGGCAGCCACGATGAGCAAGATAACTGTCGCCCCTGCATTCCGAGCTCGGATGATTTGCTTTTCATCGATGATAAAGTCCTTGTTGAGCGTTGGAATGTTTACCTGACTGGAGATCTCACGTAAATAATCCAAATGCCCTTTAAAGAAAACCTCATCTGTCAAAACCGAAATCATCACTGCTCCATTTGCTTCATAAGTCTGGGCCTGTTGCACAATATCCACATCGAGATTGATATCTCCCAGACTAGGGCTAGCCTTCTTGACCTCAGCGATTACCTGCAAACGGTCTTGATGTTGTTTTAAATAGTCAGCTAAGCGATAGGTCTTGCGCAAGGGCTGGACTTCCTCCAGCTCCATTTGCTCGACTTCACGCGCCTTCTGCTCTAAGATTCGTGCTAAAAATTCCTGACTCATTTTTGGTACTCCTGTAACAGTCTGAGTTTTTCAAGGGCCTTGCCACTAGCAATCACTTGACGAGCTAGGGCAACTCCTTCCTTGATACTAGCTACCTTACCATTAGCATAGAAACCAAGACCAGCATTCAAGACTGTCGTTTCCAAGAATGGACTTGGTTCGTTTTGAAGAACGCTCAGCAAAATCTCTGCATTTTCCTGAGCATTTCCTCCACGAATATCTTCAATAGCGTAGCGCTCCATCCCCAAATCCTCTGGAGTAAAGCTTGACAAGGTAATTTCACCATTTTCAAGAAGAGCAATCTTGGTTGTTCCGTTCAAGCCAGCTTCATCCAAGCCTTCTGGTCCAGCAACTACGATAGCACGTTTGCGACCCATATTTTTCAAAACCTGAGCTGTACTTTCTAGCAGTTCTGGACGACTAATCCCAAGAAGCTGTGTTTCCAAGGCCATTGGATGAATCAGTGGACCAGTCAAGTTCATGATCGTTGGAATTCCTAGTTCCAAACGAGCTGGCATGATGTATTTCATAGCTGGATGCATATTTTTAGCAAAGAGAAAGACGATGCCAGTTTTATCAAAGACCTTACCTAGTTCAGCTGGTTTGAGGTCAAGATTGATGCCCAAGGCTTGAAGGACATCTGCAGAACCTGATTTAGAAGAAATCGAACGGTTTCCGTGCTTGGCCATGTGAACACCGCCACCAGCCAAGACAAAGGCTGCAGTTGTGGAAATGTTAAAGCTGAAAGACTTGTCTCCACCAGTACCACAGTTGTCCATGGCATCATGAATCTCAGTTGGAATGTGTTGAGCATGCCCTCTCATGACTTGAGCAATGGCTGTGCGCTCTTCAGGTGTTTCCCCCTTCATCTTAAGGGCCAAGAGGAGAGAAGCAATCTGCGCCTCAGTTACACGCCCAGTTACGATACGCTCAATGACGTCCGTCATTTCCACACCTGATAAATGTTCAAATTTTGCTAGTTTTTCAATAATCTCTTTCATCCTAGTTTCCTCACTTTACAACCTTCTCGATAAAATTCTGAATAGAAGACAAGCCATCTGGCGTTCCGATACTTTCTGGATGGTACTGGAAGCCATAAATCGGCAGGCTTTTGTGTTGAATTCCCATAATAGCCTGATCATCAGTCGAACGAGCTGTCACTTCAAAGTCTTCTGGCATTTCTTCAATCAAAATGCTGTGATAGCGCATGACTGGACGACCATCCTCAATGCCTTGATAGAGAACAGATGGCGCTTCAAAGCTGATATGGCTCTGTTTCCCATGCATGACCTTTGGAGCCAAACCTAACTTCCCACCAAAGACTTCTGCGATGGCTTGGTGCCCCAAACAAATCCCTAGAATCGGCTTCTTACCTGCAAAGTCACGAATCATGTCTTCCATCTTTCCAGCATCAACCGGCCAACCAGGACCGGGAGAAAAGACCAGACCATCTGCTTTTTCAGCTTCTTCATACAGCTTGGGATCATCATTTCTCAAGACCTGCACTTCTGCAAAATTCCCAATGTACTGCGCCAAGTTATAGGTAAAAGAATCATAGTTATCAATCAATAAAATCATGGTCTTAGTTCTCCAATTCTAGTCATAGATTTAGCCTTATTAATGGTTTCTTGGTATTCGTTTTGGGCGATGGAGTCATAGACAATCCCTGCCCCAGCCTGTACATAGGCTGTTTGATCTTTGAGAATCATAGTTCGGATGGCAATGGCGAAATCCATATCACCCGTCGCAGACAAGTAGCCGATTGCTCCCGCGTATACACCACGTTTTTCTGTTTCCAGTTCATAGATCCGTCTCATGGCCCGAATCTTTGGTGCTCCTGAAACTGTTCCAGCTGGAAGTGTAACTTTCAAAGCATCCATGGCATTGAGTTCTGGAAGCAAACGTCCCTTGACCACGCTGGTCAAATGCATGACATAACGGAAGAGCTCCACTTCCATATACTTGGTGACTTGGACACTTGCCGTTTCAGCAATTCTACCGATATCGTTACGCCCTAAGTCTACTAACATTCGATGTTCTGCTGTTTCCTTCTCATCAGAAAGCAGGTCAGTCGCCAAGGCCTTGTCCTCTTCATCCGTAGCCCCTCTTGGTCGCGTACCTGCAATCGGATTGGTAGTTACGATGCTATTTTTGACAGAAACCAAACTTTCAGGACTGGCACCGATGATTTGATAATCCCCAAAATCATAAAAATAGAGGTAATTAGAAGGATTGGTCACGCGGAGATTTCTGTAGAAGTCAAATGGATTTCCAGTAACTTCTGCTGAGAAGCGCTGACTGAGTACGCATTGGAACATGTCACCATTACGAATCAAGTCGCGAGCTGTTTCGACCATTTCCTCAAACTTCTGAGGAGCGATATGCGGTTTGAAGTCCAGCGGAGATAGATCCAAATCTTCAAATTCATTTGGAGCAGGAATGCGTAATTCCTCAAGCACTTGGTTCAAGGCTTTTTCCAAATCTTCTTGACTGCGATTGCTATAAAGAGCATCCTCTATGACATGAATTTTTTCTTTCTTGTGGTCAAAAACCATGTAGCTCTCATAGACAAAGAAATGCATGTCTGGCGTTCCAATGGTATCCTCAGGGATTTGGCCAATTTCTTCATAAAGAGAAATCATATCGTAACCGACAAAGCCAATAGCTCCCCCACCAAAAGGGAGGTCTGAATGGTGCTGGCTCTTATGAGTCACTTCATAAAGGAAATCCAAGGGATCCCGATCAATCACTTGACCGTTTTGATAGAGGACCCCATTTTCAAACTTAATCTCAAAAACAGGATTATAAGCTAGGATAGAAAAACGAGCGGTTTCCTTGTCTCTCGGAATACTCTCTAAGATCACCTTGTGTTGTCCCTTTAGGCGCATATAAGCCAAGATTGGTGATAAGACATCTCCATGAATGATTCGTTCCATTGTAATTTCCCTTTCAGTTCTACTTCTAGTCCGTGGCGATTGTATGAAAAATCCCCACGCAAAATAACTTGCGTGAGGACGAAATTCGCGGTGCCACCTCAATTATAGGATTTCTCCTATCTCTCATTCCTGTCTCAGAACCTTCCTGTAACAGGCTGTGCGATAAAGGGCACTCCCTTGAGAATTATGTTTTCTTCTCTCGTTTCAAATGGACCCAACCTTACAGCTTTCTCTGCTTGTTTCCAGCAACCACAAGCTCTCTGTGAGAGAAAAGACTGTAATTTTTCCATCTTTTATTTTTTAGCTTCTAGGTAGTCTGCAATCGCAGCTACGTCCTTGTCTCCACGACCAGAGACATTGATGATGATGATCTCATCTTTACTTAGTTTCGGTGCACGTTTAACCGCTTCTGCGATTGCGTGCGAACTTTCAATCGCTGGGATAATCCCTTCAGTCTTGCTTAGAAGGAGCAAGGCTTGAACAGCTTCTTCATCTGTCGCTGCTACGTATTCTACGCGGCCTGAATCTTTAAAGTAGGCGTGTTCTGGGCCAACCCCTGGATAGTCCAAACCAGCTGAGATAGAGTAAACTGGCGCTAGCTCTCCATCTTCCTTAAAGACTGCATAAGTCTTCATACCGTCGACAATTCCGACACTACCTTTTGTCATAGTGGCTGCGTGCTTGTCTGTGTCAAGTCCGTGACCGGCAGCTTCGACCCCAACCAATTTGACTTCTTCATCAGCCACATACTGTGAAAAAGCACCGATAGCATTAGAACCACCACCTACACAGGCAATGACGTAATCTGGCAAGCGTCCTTCTTTTTCCAAGATTTGACGACGTGATTCTTCACTGATGACTTTTTGGAACTCATGAACAATGGTAGGATAAGGATGAGGACCTACAGCAGATCCCAAAACGTAGAAGGCCTCAAGGTCATTCATCCATGCTCCAAAGGCTGCATCGACCGCATCCTTTAGAGTTCGTGTCCCCGTTTCAACTGCGTGAACGGTCGCTCCCATCATCTCCATACGGAAAACATTGAGACGTTGACGCTCCACATCTTCTGCCCCCATGTAGACATCACAGGCCATACCAAACTTGGCTGCAGCAGCTGCTGTCGCAACACCGTGCTGACCAGCTCCTGTTTCCGCGATCACTCGTTTCTTGCCCATACGTTTGGCAAGAAGAATTTGTCCTAAAACATTGTTAAGCTTGTGAGAACCAAGGTGGTTCAGGTCTTCGCGCTTGAGATAAATCTTAGCTCCACCTAGGTGGTCTGTTAAACTTTCCGCAAAATAAAGTGGTGTTTCGCGACCTGAATAGTCTTTTAAGTAATGGCGAAATTCTGCCAAAAATTCTGGATCATCCTTGTACTTGTCAAATGTCACTTCCAACTCATCCAACAAAGCCTGAATCGGCTCCGGTACAAAACTACCACCAAATTGTCCAAAATATCCTTTAGTTGTCATAAAATTTTTCCTCTTTCCATATTAATCCGGCCGTTTTGTTTGCTTTTAGTAGTAGGCAAGGAGCTGCAGATAGAACTCAAGTTCATCAAAGCGACTTAACGTCCTAATAAAAGATAAACAAAATGACCGAAAGAAAAAGCCCACACACAGAAAATTACTCTGTGTGAGGGCGTTGGTAACGCGGTGCCACCTCAATTATAAAGGGACTATTCCCTTTACATCTCTACCTTGTCTAACAACAAGTTGCACTGTAAGGTGTGCGCACCGAATTTTCATTGTTTCAAATTCATTTTTAAAATCAGCCCACTTTCACTACTTTCAACCACCTGTTCACAATCACCACAGGCTCCCTGAAGATCAAAAATAACTACTTTTCTGATTTGTTGAGAATATTATATGCTATTGTCCGCTTTTTGTCAAGATTTTTTATGATTTTTTTCCAGAACCGAGGATTTCTTCGGAAATTCTCACCAAAGTCTTAACGATATAGTCTACTTCTTCATCGCTTAGTTTAGTATGAAGAGGGAGCGTAATTTCATTTTCAAAGAAGGCATAGGCTCTTGGATAATCTGCCATATCAAAACCAAGATTCTTATAGGCTGTCAAGAGAGGAAGCGGTTTGTAGTGTACATTACTTGCAATTCCTGCTTTGGCCAATTCTTGAATGATAATATTGCGTTCTTCTAAGCTTGCTCCTTCTACATGAGTGATGTATAGGTGGCGTGAAGATTCAACAGTATCAGTCTTGTGTGCCAATGGACGGATACGAGAACCTGCAAAACCTCGATCGTAGCGGTCCACGATGTCCTTACGACGTTGTAGCAAAGCTGGGTAACGATCCAATTGTACCAAACCAATCGAAGCCATGATATCCGTCATGTTGCACTTGTAGGCTGGTGTTACGATATCGTATTCCCATGAACCCAATTGCATCTTGGCAAGAGCATCTTTGGTTTGACCATGAAGGGAAAGGATTTGGAACTCCTTGTACATCTCTTCGTCATCAATCGCTGGATTGGCTTTCCAAGTCGCACTTCCTCCCTCAGCCGTTGTAAAGTTCTTAACGGCATGGAATGAGAAGGAAGTAAAGTCAGCGATAGAACCAGCTGGTTGTCCTTTATAAGTAGATCCCAAAGCGTGGGCACTATCAGAGACAATCACGATACGGTTAAAGGCCTTTTGCCACTTGCTAGCAGCTGTAAAGAGATCACGCTTTTTCTCCACGACTTGGAACAAACGGTCATAGTCGCAAACAATCCCTGCAAGCTCAACAGGAATAATCACCTTAGTTTTCTCAGTAATAGCTTGCTCAAGCAGGTCATAATCCATTTCAAAAGTATCTGCTTGAATATCCACCATGACAGGTGTTGCTCCTACGTGTGTGATGACACTACATGAAGCTGTATAAGTCATAGCTGGAACGATGACTTCATCACCAGGTCCCACTTCCAAAACGCGCAAAATCAACTCAAGAGCGGCAGTCGCAGAGTTGAGGCAGACAGTCTTAGGCGTCTGTGTGTATTGAGACAAGCGACGCTCCAGTTCTTTTGTCTTAGGACCTGTTGTGATCCAACCAGATCGCAGGGTATCTGCTACTTCAGCAATTTCAGCTTCGGTAATATCGGGTGGTGAAAATGGAATATTGTAATTTGGCATTGATTTGCTCCTTTTATCTGTACTCATTTTCTCATGACTACTTTATTTTAGTACCTCAAACACGGTTTGAAACATGATTTTGATGTCTCCAAGGAAACTAAACTCTCGGAGATAGGCGAGATTATAGCGCATCTTTTCAGGAAGGACATGCTCTACATAGGCCTGGTCAACTGACAGACCTTTCTCCGTCATTTGACTGATGATCGTGTCCTCATCCTTGTAGTTGATGCTGGCTGGAGAGGTAATCCCAGCTGGCAAGAGCAAGGTCGCCATCATTTCAGGACTATACTGCTCGGTGTAACGTGGCACCTCAGGTCGTGTGCCTACAAAGGACATCTCACCTTTAAGGACATTGACTAGCTGAGGCAGTTCGTCCAAGCGCACACGGCGAATGAAATTTCCAACCTTGGTAATGCGACTATCGTTAGCAGAAGTCACCAGGCTTCCTTTTTTATCCGCATCCGTTACCATAGTACGGAACTTCCAAATCTTGAACGAACGGTTGTACTGGGTCACGCGCTCTTGCTTGTAAATGACAGGCCCCTTGCTATCCAACTTGATCCAAATGCTCAAGATAAGAAAGATGGGAGAAGTCAAAAGTAGCAAAAACAGGGCCAGAACCCAATCCAGGCAACGCTTGAAAATCAGCGACCCCTTCCTTTTAGAGACAAGCTGGTAGTAGGACTCAACCTCGCTTGATTGCATTTCCACGGGCAAGTCTTCCCATTTCAGCATGCTGTTTCTCCTTTGTTTTTATTATACTATTTGTCAACATTTTTCATTATACCACAAAATGGAAAAGGTGGTGCAAGAAATCTGTAATTTAAAGGATCTCCTTCTGATGTTCAATGAAAATCAAAGTACAGCTTTGAGATTGCAGATAAAGCTGACATGGTTTGAAGAGATTTTCAAAGAGTATTAGGACATGGCCCCTGCCTGCAAGCTATACATCTTATGATAGGTTCCTTCCAAGGCCAAGAGTTCCTCATGGGTTCCACTCTCGATGATGCGCCCCTTGTCCAAGACATAGATGCAGTTGGCATCTTGAATAGTTGAAAGACGATGAGCAATGGCAATGGTCGTCCGCCCCTGTCTCATTTTAGCTAGAGAATCTTGAACCAGACTTTCTGTTTCAGAGTCAATATTGGCTGTCGCTTCATCCAAAATCAGGATTTTAGGCTGACTGGCGACTGTTCTAGCAAAGGCAAGAAGCTGGCGCTGGCCAGTAGAAAAGCTCGAACCACGCTCGGAAACGGGGGCATCATAACCCTGCGGAAGGTCCTGAATAAAGGAATCTGCATCCACAAAGGCAGCCGCAGCCTGGACCTGATCATCACTAAGATCTTGGTACATGGCGATATTGGACTTGATAGTCCCGTGATAGAGGAAGGGATCCTGTAAGACCAGACCGATGTTTTTTCTCAGCTCTTCCTGACTGTAGTTCCTGATATCCACATCATCCAAGAGAACTCGGCCTGACTGAAATTCATAAAAACGCATGAGGACATTGATAATGGAAGATTTCCCGGAACCTGTATGTCCTACAAAGGCAATGGTTTCACCCTTCTTAACTGAAAAGGAAATGTCATCCAGGATCGGATGTTTACCGTCATATGAGAAACACACATGTTCAAAACGGATATTGCCTTCTTGAACTTTGGCTTGCCCATCTTTTTGAAGAGGCTCATAGGTCGTCTCATCAATCAAAGCAAAGACACGACCTGCAGACACCATGGAAGTTTGAAGGGTTGAAAAGTTTTGCGTCACCTCAATCAGGGGATCAAAAAGACGGTTGATATACTGGATAAAGGCATACATGGTTCCGGCTGTTATCCCGATAGAAAGACCACGGTAACCAAAGTAAGCCATCAAAACGGCGTAGCCTAGGAGTTTCAGCAGACTCATGGCAGGTCTCAAAAAGAGGGCATCCAAGGCTACAGAACGGTTGGCATAGACCAAGTGTTCTTGGTTAATCTCATCAAATTCTGCTTGCAGGCGCTTCTCTTGATTAAAGGCCTGGATAATCCTGATTCCTTCGATGTTTTCTGCCAGCTTACTATTGATATCCGACAAGAGACTTCTGGTTTTTTCGATAATCTTGACTGACTTTTTCCGATAGAGATTGACCAAAAGGAAAATCAAGGGTAGAAAGAGCAAAACTAAAGCTGTCAAACGAAAATCCAGCACCAACATGGTATACAGGGTTGTCAGAAAGATGAAAACTGCTGAAATAAAGCTGGATAAAATCCCTGAAAACATATCACTGATGGTCTCGGTATCATTGGTCAAACGAGAAACGATGGAACCTGCTGGCGTCTTGTCAAAATAAGACATGCCGAGTTTCTCCATATTGGCAAAGGCATCGCGACGAATATCTCTGACAATACTGTAGGACACCCGCGCAAAGAGAAGATTTCCGACATACTGGACCAGAGTTTGCAGGATATAGAGGCCATAGTAGGCCAGCAAAACGGTCACGGCCAGTTGATTAAGATTGCTGAGGTACTGGTCAATAAAGTGGGAAGCCACAAGGGGAATGACACTTTTAATGACCGTAGTCGCAAGGAGAAAACTGAGTGCCAAAAAGGTCAGGAGGCCATAGGGCTTGAGATAGGACATCAAGCGCTTCAATACAGCCCATTGTTCTTTCTTATTCTGCATCTTCTTCTCCTTTCATTTCCAACTGCTGAGACTGGTAGGTTTGGGCATACCAGCCATCTAGAGCTAGCAGGTCTTCGTGCGTACCCCGTTCGATGATTTGGCCATTTTGTAGAACCAAGATCAGATCTGCATGGACAACCGCACTGAGACGATGGGCTGTGATGATAGTTGTCTTATCCTTCCGCGTCTCCTTGAGATTGTCGATAATCGCATACTCTGTCTTGGCATCCACGGCGGACAAGGAATCATCTAGAATCAAGATATCAGGATCTAAAATCATAGCCCGACTCATAGCCAGACGTTGCTTTTGACCACCTGAAAGACTGACTCCCTTTTCACCGATCAACGTATCAAAGCCCTGAGGCATGTCTACAATATCTTGGTAAACTTGAGCTAGCTTAGTCGCTTCCTCAACTGCTGAAAGGGGCAAGTTCGGATTGCCGAAGCGGATATTGTCTAAGATCGAGGTCGCAAAGAGGAACTGGTCCTGAGGGACATAGCCCATGAGAACACGAAGGTCTGTCAGACGATAGTCACGAATATCGTGACCGTTTAGATAAATAGCTCCCTTATCCACATCGTATTCACGCAAGAGAAGCTTGATCAAGGATGTTTTCCCAGAGCCTGTCTGTCCGACCAAGCCCAAGGTGTGTCCTCTTTCCAGACTAAAGTGAATATCCGTCAGTGTCTCCTCATTTTCAAAGGCAAAGCTGTCAATGGCGTACTCCAAGCGCCCATTTTCAATACCATCCAGAGGAAACTCAGGATCTTGTACAGGTGATTCCTGAGACAAAAGTTTCTCAATCCGTTGGTAAGAAACCTTGCCTCGCTGAGTGATATTAAAGAGGAAACCGATAGCCATAAGAGGCCAAACCAGCATATCCAAGTAGCTGATAAAGGTAACCAGATTCCCAACTGTAATCTGCCCTTTCTGAACCATCAAAGAACCGACCAAAAGGGTTAAAACATAGGATGAACCTACAAACAAGAGAACCATGGGGTCAAAGAGACTGTCGTATTTCATGGTTTGGAGGTTCTTTTGGAAGGTCAATTCATTGACTGCTTGAAAAGACTCAAGCTCATCTGACTGATAACCGAAAGACTTGGTCACTTTAATACCCGATACAGACTCCTGCACCTTGTTATTGAGTTCAGAAAAGGCAGCTTGTGATTCACCAAAGGCCTTGTGGGTCTTTCTCCCTAGACGACTGGTCGCATAAGCCATGAAAGGCAAGGGAAGAATGGCAACCAGAGTCATCTGCCAAGAAATGCTAAAGAGCATAGTCAGCAAAGTCACCAGAGCCGTGATAGAGGCATCCACTGCAGACATAACACCTCCACCTGCGAGACGAGTTAAAGCATTGATATCATTGGTGGCGTGTGCCATCAGGTCCCCTGTCCGATAGGTCTGATAAAAGGCTGGCGACATTTTAGTAAAATGCTCAAACAAGCGAGACCGCATGATCTGCCCCAAACGATAGGAAGTTCCAAGGATATACATGCGCCAAACATAGCGCAGATAGTACATCCCAAAGGCTGCCAGCAGTAGATAAAATAGATTAAGAAGGAGGTCCTGCTGGGTTAATCGCCCTGATGTAATGGCATCAATGACCCGCCCCATGACCATGGGGGGAATAAGGTTGAGGACGGAAACCAAGACCAAGGCCACAATCCCGACTAGATAACGGCGTTTTTCTAACTTGAAAAACCACCAGAGTTTTTGAATAATGGACATAAAATCCCTTTCTGATTGCAAATGGAAACCTGAGGCCAAGACTCAATGAAAATCAAAGAGCAAACTAGGAAACTAGCCGCAGGTTGCTCAAAGCACTGCTTTGAGGTTGTAGATAGAACTGACGAAGTCAGTAACCTACATACGGCAAGGCGACGTTGACGCAGTTTGAATTTGATTTTTGAAGAGTACAAGACCTCAGGTTTTTCTTATTCATAGGTTACGACTGAGACGGCACCCTTGTCATACTCAGCGATAAAGATATTGGCCACATTGTCATACCCTTGTTTGCTGAGGTTATCAAGCAGCCATTCTTCGCTCCGACCAATGGTCTCCAAAATTTCAACTTGGATTACACCGTCTGTGACAACAGGATACTTGGGATTCTCATCTCCCATTTGGACTACGATGAGTTGACCGTTCTGCTCCTGCATAGCGCGTTTGACTTGTTTCATTTGGAAAATTCCCTGGCTACGGAGCTTAAGAGCTACATCCGCTGCTGATAAACCAACCGAACGGCAGGCTTCTGGATCAATCTTTCCATTTTTGATGAGCAGGGTTGGCTTCCCATCAATCAAACGTTTCACAAAGTGAACATTATTGTTGAGCCATTTGAGAGTCAAGACCAGAATGGTCCACATAATCAGGATAACTGCATACTGAAGGATACTGATGGCGCTATTGTAAATCACCCCGCCGATGATACCCCCAAGTACATAGTTCTGAATTTGATCTATTGCTGAGTTAGGCGCTAGGTTGCCCTTCCCTGTCACATTGATTACAAAAACCAGAGAAAAGAGACCCAAGGCTAGTTTGATTAAAATTTCGATATAATTGAGTGTCATTTGTTCACCTCCACCAGTTCAATTGCATCTGTTTTATACAATTCGACTTTCTCTAGCAGGTACTTGTCTGGCTCACTTCCGTTCAAGGCACGGTAATAGCGATCTCCGACCTTGATAAGTGCGCCATCAGTGTCGGCAGAAGTATTGACATAAACCTCTGACTTGTCTACTCCCAATTCTTTGGAAACAAGCTCGATGAAATGAAGTGAAGCTTGAAATTTATTGTTAGAAACTTGATTGTTTTGATAAGTCGTGATGCTGACCAAAAGGAGAGCTAATAAGGTCAAAGCTGAAATCATGACCAACTCACGAAATTTGGTGCCCTTTTTATCATGGTAAGCCTTAAAAGCTAAAAATCCTGTCACAGCTAACAGGACAATCCCTAAAGCAATCATGATGCCATTTTGCTGACCAATTTGGCTGAGGACATAGTCATAAGAATAGAATTTCATGTATTTTCACTCCCTTTCATAAAATCATTCTTAATTATAAACGAAAGAGGGTGATTTTTCAAACCATACGTTGGGGAAATGCGCCTTTTTTTGGTATAATATAGTCTATAATCTGAATGAAAAAGGTAACTTTATGAAACTCATCTCATGGAATATTGATTCCCTCAATGCTGCCCTAACGAGTGACTCAGCTCGTGCAAAATTGTCCCAAGAAGTCCTACAAACCTTGGTAGCCGAAAATGCTGATATTATCGCTATCCAGGAAACCAAGCTTTCTGCCAAGGGCCCTACAAAGAAACACCTAGAAGTACTTGAAGAACTCTTCCCAGGTTATGAAAACACTTGGCGTTCCTCTCAAGAACCTGCCCGCAAAGGCTACGCTGGAACCATGTTCCTCTATAAAAAAGAACTCACACCAACGATCAGCTTCCCAGAAATCGGTGCCCCTTCTACCATGGACTTGGAAGGCCGCATCATCACCTTGGAATTTGATGCATTTTTCGTGACCCAAGTATATACTCCAAACGCTGGCGATGGGCTCAAACGCTTGGAAGAACGCCAAGTCTGGGATGTCAAATACGCTGAGTATTTGGCGCAACTAGACAAAGAAAAACCAGTCCTTGCGACTGGAGACTACAACGTAGCTCACAAGGAAATCGACCTTGCAAACCCTGCCAGCAACCGCCGTTCACCTGGATTTACCGATGAGGAACGTGCTGGATTTACCAACCTTTTGGCAACTGGATTTACAGATACTTTCCGTCATGTTCATGGCGATGTTCCAGAACGCTACACTTGGTGGGCACAACGCAGCAAGACTTCTAAAATCAACAATACAGGCTGGAGAATCGACTACTGGCTCACAAGTAACCGCATCGCTGACAAAGTAACTAAGTCTGATATGATTGACTCTGGTGCGCGCCAAGACCACACACCCATTGTCATGGAGATTGAGCTCTAAGGAGAAAGCTAATGGACTATCAAGCTGTCATTCCTGAATTTGTAGTATCTGACCTCGAAAAGTCACGCCACTTCTACTGCGACTTGCTGGGATTTTCTGTCGAATACGAGCGTCCAGAGGAGAAATTTCTCTTCCTCTCGCTTGAAGACTGCCAACTTATGCTAGAAGAAGGCAGCACAGAAGAATTAGCCCAACTAACCTATCCTTTCGGGCGCGGTGTCAATATTTCCTTTGGCATTGAAGATGTCCCTCAGCTCCACCAAAAACTGCTGGAAGCTGACTATCCTATTTATCGTCCGCTGACCAAAAGAGAATTTCGAGTGGGAGATAGCTTTATTTACCCTCATGAATTTGCAGTTTTGGATCCAGATGGCTATTTTTTAAGATTTAGCGAATAGAAGAATAAAAGGCTACAATACTATCTAGCATTGCAGCCTTTTATTCGTTCGCTTTTATGATTTATTTGCTAACAAAATATTTGATTTATAAAGCTAATTGGTGTAAAATAAAAACATTGGCAATAGCCTATTTAAAATTGAATATCATTTTACTTGTTTATGTCGTGAATTGGCACGACGTCTCTACAAGGTGCCGGAACACCTAACAATGAGTATGTCAGCTGAAGGTATGGTGTTGGCCATGCCTATTTTGGGGACTTACTTAGGGGATTAAGTAGGTCCTTTTTGAATATTTTTGTTAAATCACGCCTTTAAGTGTAAACTAAATATTTTTAATATTTCCCTTAATTAGTGCGGACGGGAGCAACTTCCTTCGGAATTTCATCCCTAATTTTTGAGCCAAAAGTCTCAAAAATCCCGTCATAGACAATAACAAGATTATTGTCTATGATACCACTACGGCGGGAAATATTTGATAAAACTCGCTTCGCTCGTACTAGTTTTATCAAATATATAGTACTAGCAAACTGGTTCACTATAGAAATATTTAACCAACAAGTAAACTTGCTTTTAGACTTTAGGAGGTCTTATGAAATTATTAGAAGAGCGCATCCTCGAGGATGGGCATATCTTGGGTGATAATATCCTCAAGGTGGATTCCTTTCTAACCCACCAAGTTGACTTTAGCTTGATGCGAGAGATTGGTAAGGTATTTGCGGACAAATTCGCTTCTGCTGGCATTACCAAGGTTGTAACGATTGAAGCGTCAGGCATTGCACCAGCTATTTTTACAGCTGAAGCCTTAAACGTTCCCATGATTTTCGCCAAGAAAGCTAAAAACATCACCATGAACGAAGGTATCTTAACCGCCCAAGTCTACTCCTTTACCAAGCAGGTGACCAGCACCGTTTCTATCGCTGGAAAATTCCTCTCACCAGAGGACAAGGTCTTGATTATCGATGATTTCCTTGCTAATGGCCAAGCTGCCAAAGGCTTGATCCAAATCATCGAACAAGCTGGAGCAAAAGTCGAAGCGATTGGTATCGTGATTGAAAAATCTTTCCAGGATGGTCGTAATTTGCTTGAAAAAGCAGGGTATCCAGTCCTATCACTGGCTCGCTTGGATCGTTTTGAAAATGGTCAGGTCGTATTTAAGGAGGCAGATCTCTAATGCAACAACAAGAAAAACACTCGCAAGCAGCCGTTCTTGGCTTGCAGCACTTACTCGCCATGTACTCAGGATCTATCCTAGTTCCTATTATGATTGCGACAGCTCTTGGCTATTCAGCTGAACAGTTGACTTACCTAATTTCTACAGATATCTTCATGTGTGGAGTGGCAACCTTCCTTCAACTCCAACTCAACAAATACTTTGGTATTGGACTCCCAGTCGTTCTCGGTGTTGCTTTCCAATCGGTCGCTCCCTTGATTATGATTGGGCAAAGTCATGGTAGTGGGGCTATGTTTGGTGCCCTTATCGCATCAGGAATTTATGTGGTTCTGATTTCAGGTATTTTCTCAAAAGTGGCCAATCTCTTCCCATCTATCGTAACAGGTTCTGTTATTACCACGATTGGTTTAACCTTGATTCCTGTCGCTATTGGAAATATGGGAAATAACGTTCCAGAGCCAACTGGTCAAAGTCTCTTGCTTGCTGCTATTACAGTTCTGATTATTCTCTTGATCAATATCTTTACCAAAGGATTTATCAAGTCTATCTCCATTTTGATTGGTCTGGTTGTTGGAACTGCCATTGCTGCTACCATGGGCTTGGTTGATTTCTCCCCTGTTGCAGCAGCACCGCTTGTCCATGTCCCAACTCCACTCTACTTTGGGATGCCAACTTTTGAAATCTCCTCTATTGTCATGATGTGTATCATTGCAACGGTGTCTATGGTTGAGTCGACTGGTGTTTACCTAGCCTTGTCTGATATCACCAATGACCCAATCGACAGCACGCGCCTTCGCAACGGTTACCGTGCAGAAGGTCTGGCCGTACTTCTCGGAGGAATTTTTAACACCTTCCCTTATACAGGATTTTCACAAAACGTTGGTTTGGTTAAATTATCAGGTATCAAAACCCGTCTGCCAATCTACTACGCAGCTGGTTTCTTAGTTCTCCTTGGACTCCTTCCTAAGTTTGGAGCCCTCGCCCAAATCATTCCAAGCCCTGTCCTTGGAGGGGCCATGCTGGTGATGTTTGGTTTTGTTTCCCTTCAAGGGATGCAAATACTCGCCCGCGTTGACTTTGCTAACAATGAACACAACTTCCTTATCGCAGCTGTATCAATCGCTGCAGGTGTAGGTCTAAACAACAGTAATCTCTTCGTCAGTATGCCGACAGCCTTCCAAATGTTCTTTTCAAACGGAATCGTCGTAGCCAGCCTACTGGCCATTGTACTCAATGCCGTCCTAAACCGGAAAAAGAAATAAGAAAAAGAGGTGCGAGCCTCTTTTTTGTTTATCTATATCCTCACCTGTCTGTCTTCTGATCGCTGGCCTGTGACAAACATGGTAAAGGTGGCTTTGCAGACATTTCTGCCTTCTTGATTGGTAATATCGACATCCACGACACAGGTTGTGCGACCATGATGGACACATTCTCCTTTAATGGTCAACACGTCGTCGAGTTTTCCAGCCTTAAGGTAGTTGATAGAGGACTGGAGCGTCACTCCATCAAGCCCCAGCGAGATAACCACCAAACCACTGATCTGGTCACAAAGGGTGAAGAGATAGCCACCATGGGCATTGCCATAGTAGTTGAGCGACGAGTCCACCACTTTCGTCGTCACCACAACATGACCATCTCTCATTTGTTCTATTTCGTAATTTTCAAAGGCTGATATAGCATCAAAATGAAAATCTTTCATCGTTTCCTCCTGATAGTTCAAACGACACTATGATACTACTTTTTATAGGACTGTGCAAGGAAAAGGCTCCTAATCCAGCAAAATTCCGACCTGTTCTACAAAGCGCATAAAGGCTGCCTGTCCTTGTTCCGTCTGCTTGTAAACCCCCGCGTCCTCCAGAACACGTGCAAAGATGTCACCCACAGAGTCCTTGACAATTTCAAGGGCTTTTTCTTTATCTGCTAGGTCCAGATGTTGGGCTTTGAGCTGGTCTGCCCATCCCTGATGATAGTCGGCAACTATATCACCATCTCCCACGAGGTAGCTAGCTACTTGCTCCACTTCTTCTTTCAGACGTGGTGGAAGAATAGCCAAGCCCATGACCTCAATCAAGCCGATATTTTCCTTCTTGATATGTTGGACATCCTTGTGAGGATGATAGATACCATCAGGATGCTCTGGGGAGGTCTGATTGTCCCGCAAGACCAAATCCAACTCAAACTGTCCATCACGTTTACGAGCAATGGGTGTGATGGTATGATGCGGTGTCCCGTCTGTCTCTGCTAAAATCTGCACACTAGAATCTGAATACTGACGCCATTCCTGCAAAATCTTGTCCGCCAAATTGATCAAATCTTCTTTGGAATCCGAGGTCAGACGCAACACTGACATTGGCCACTTGACAATCCCAGCCTTGACCTGCTCAAAACCAGCAAATCGGAAAGCCTTTTGCAAGGGAGCCAATTCCATAGGAAATACGTGACGACCTCCCTGATAGTGATCATGAGTCAGGATAGAGCCCCCCACAATCGGAAGGTCGGCATTAGAGCCTGCAAAATAGCCAGGAAACTGCTCTACGATAGCCAACAAACGCTCAAAACTCTGACGACTAATGGCCATGGGACGATGCTGGCCATCTAAGAAAATACAGTGCTCATTAAAATAAGCATAGGGCGAATACTGGAAGCCCCACTCCTGACCCGCCATTTCGAAACGGATAATGCGGTGATTGCTACGAGCTGGATGGTTAACCCGACCATGGTAGCCTTCGTTCTCTAGACAAAGCTGACACTGGGGATAATTGCTAGCTTGCACCAATTTAGCTGCCGCAATCTCCTTTGGATCCTTTTCAGGCTTAGAGAGGTTGATGGTAATCTCAAGCTCTCCATAGTCTGATGGAACGCGATAAGCAATATTCTTAGCAATAGCCTTGAGCTTGATGTAGTCGTTTTTCTGGCTGAGCTGGTAAAAATCCCCTATCGCCTGCTCAGGAGAGTGAGCATAGGTTGTCCAAAAGTCACGATTGACCTGACTTGGACAAGGGGTTACCAAGTCCATCAGTTCAGCACCAAGGATTTCACGCGCAGTCTGACTATCCTCAATCGTCTCTAATCGAACCGCTTCCTCAACCAGCTGGTCCTTGAGGTCAATCAACTCATCCAGATCAGTCTCGACTTCCAAAACACCTTCACCCACTCGCGCCAAAATACGATTGGTTAGGTAGATTCGATCCATTTCCTCAAATGAACTTCCAGAAATGACATGTGTTACAAATTTATCTACTAAGGTCACTATAGAGCCTCCTTTTAACTAGTCAAGGACGCGAGTGCCACCTGCAACTTCAGCGATATAGAAGCTTGGAGCATATCCAACTACTTCCTCGTAGTGCTTGCCTACAGATTCCTTAAAAGCCTCAACAGCATCTTTTTGCACCAAGGCAATGGCACAGCCACCAAAACCAGCCCCTGTCATACGAGCACCGAGAACACCTTCTTGATCCCAAGCTGTGTGAACAAGGGTATCCAATTCCAAGCCAGTTACTTCATAATCATGCTCCAGAGAAACGTGTGACGCATTCATCAAGCGTCCAAATGTTTCCAAATCTCCTGCTTGAAGAGCTGCTTGTGCTTTGAGGGTACGTTGGTTTTCAAGCACAGCATGGCGAGCACGTTTCAAACGATTTTCGTCTTTAATCAGGTAGCTGTATTGGTCAAAAGCCCACTCATCCAATTCACCCAAGGTCTGAATATCCATGGCAGCTTGCAATTCTTCCACAGCTTTCTCACACTCAGCACGGCGTTCATTGTACTTAGAGTCCGCCAGTTCACGGCGTTTGTTGGTGTTCATGATAACAACGACATTGTCCTTCAAATCAAGTGGCACCAAGTCGTACTCCAAGGTATTGGTATCTAGGTAAATAGCACGTTGGTCAGCCCCCATACCGATAGCAAACTGGTCCATGATACCAGAGTTGACTCCGATAAAGTTATTTTCTGTTTGTTTTCCGATTTTAACCAAATCCAAACGGTCCAGTTTTAAACCAAAGAGATGCTCTGCCACAACCCCTGTCAAAAGTTCCAAAGATGCTGATGAAGACAAGCCAGCACCATTTGGGATATTCCCATAAACATAAAAATCAAACCCTTTGTCAATCACATGTCCAGCTTCTTGCAAGAAATAAAGAACCCCTTTTGGATAGTTGGTCCAGCTGTGCTCTTTTTCAAATTTGAGGTCAGCAAGAGGAACTTCGATGATGCCCTTGTCCTCAAAGTTGGCTGAGTAGAAACGCAAAACTTGGTCGTCACGCTTACGAGCTGCGCCGTAAGTCCCCAAGGAAATAGCTGCAGGAAAAACGTGACCGCCATTATAGTCCGTGTGTTCACCAATCAAATTGATACGGCCTGGTGAAAAGAAAGTTTGGTCTGCTTCTTGACCAAAAACGGCAAGAAAGTCTTTGCGAAGGGCTTCAGCAGTAAGATGTTGTGTCATATGAATTCTCCTTTAACTGTCCGTTAAGTCACCTTATACTCAATGAAAATCAAAGAGCAAACTAGGAAACTAGCCGCAGGCTGTACTTGAGTACGGCAAGGCGACGTTGACGTGGTTTGAATTTGATTTTCGAAGAGTATTAACGTGTAATCGTTTTCTTCTATTGTATCCAAGGCATTTGCCAAGGTCAACCCTTTTTACTAAACTTTTACTAAACTATCAGTAAAAAGCAGAAAAATATGATATACTAACCTAAAAGGAGGAGGATTTATGGCTACATTAAAAGACATCGCACAGCTAGCCTCTGTCTCTATCGCGACCGTATCTCGTGTCCTCAATCGCGACCAGAGCCTATCTGTTACAGAAGAAACCAGACACCGTATTTTAACTGTCGCTGAAGAGCTGGGCTATACTAAGCATCTAAAGACAGGCGAATCCCACAAACCCAAGCAAAAGATTGCCATTATCCAATGGGTCAGCGAACAAGGGGAGTTGGACGACCTTTACTACTATCAGATTCGTCTCGGTATTGAAAAAAGAGCCCAAGAGTTGGACTATGACATCTTGCGCTATTTTAATGACCATCCTTTTACCCTGAGCGAGGAAGTGATTGGCATTCTCTGTATCGGAAAGTTCAGCCGAGCTCAGATTTCTGCCTTTGAAGAATACCAAAAACCTTTAGTCTTTATAGACAGCGATACCCTCTCATTAGGTCATACCTGTATTATCACGGATTTTTACACTGCTGTGAAACAAGTTGTAGACCATTTCCTCAGTCAAGGGCTTGATCGTATCGGGATTCTCACCGGTCTTGAAGAAACAACCGACCAAGAAGAAATCATCCAGGATAAGCGGCTAGAAAATTTCAAAGACATTACCCAAGCAAATGGTATCTACCATGAAGAACTGGTCTTTCAGGGGAGCTTTACTGCTCAGTCTGGCTATGACTTGATGAAGGAGGCCATTCACAAGTTGGGGGATCAGCTCCCTCCAGCATTTTTCGCAGCCAGCGATAGTTTAGCCATCGGCGCCCTCCGTGCGCTCCAAGAATCTGGAATCAGTCTACCAGATCGCGTTAGCCTTATCTCCTTTAATGACACTAGCCTGACCAAGCAGGTCTATCCACCCCTATCTAGCATCACAGTCTATACTGAGGAGATGGGCCGAGCAGGTATGGATATTCTTAATAAAGAAGTCCTTCATGGACGAAAAATTCCTAGCCTGACCATGCTGGGAACCAGACTGACTCTGAGAGAAAGTACGAGAAATGAATAAGATATTAAAACGACCTCAACAAGAGGTCGTTTTTTCTAGTGATGATGAGGATGGTTCTGCTCCAAGGCTGTTATCCTCCGTTTATGTTGCGCATGATTGCTTTGACTGCTATCCACTTCAATAGTGATATTCTGCACGCCTCTTTCTTCTAAAAATTGACGCACCACTTCTTTGGTTTCCATCATCTGTTCCCAGTCCTTAATACAAATGTGGACAATAGCATTATTCTCTAGACCGTCCATGGACCAAATGCTAAGTTGGTTAACACTGTTGACATTGGGTAGAGCCTCTAAATCCTTCTCCAAATCACTTGTCTCGACCCCTTCTGGCACAGCATCCAAGAAAATCTTGAGTGCACTCCAAAAGCGAGGAATGGCTTTTGTTAGAATGAAGATAGAAATGACAAGAGATAAGAGTGGATCAAGGATATACCAATCTGTAAATTTGAGGATGATCGCCATTAGAATGACAGCCAACCAACCAAGAGTGTCTTCCAAAAAATGCAAGCTCAAAATTGACTCGTTCTTTGTCTTTCCTTTACGAACTACCAGACTAGCTAGCACATTGATACTTACTGCAATGATTCCTAGCCAGAGGATGCCCTCATCATTAACAGGTTGTGGATTAAAAAGTTTAGTTATATTTTCTAAAATCACTAGGATGGATCCTGTGATAAGAATCACAGCAGTCACCAGAGCCCCTAAAAGACTAAATCGTTTGTAACCCAAGGTGTACTGTCCATCTTCTTCACGATTGGAAATTGTTTCTAAAAGGGCTGATAGGCCAATGGCCATAGCATCTCCCAAGTCATGAACAGAATCAGCAAGAACAGCACTTGACCCAAAGATTCCTCCTGCGATAAACTCAACAATCGCATAGCTTAAATTTAAGAAAAAAGCTAGCCAGATAGATGTTTTAGAACTCATTTCTCTCCCTCCTTTGGTATAATGGGTATATACATACTTCTTTCATTTGTATTATCTAATAAAATCCAAAGAAAGGATAGAAGCAAACTGTCAGCCATGTTCAGTTCTGAACAGTTTGTCTCAAGTGTCTATATGCCAAAAAGAGACCGTCGAGTCAGCAAGACGAAAAAAGCCATTTATCAAGCTTTTTTACAAGTTTTGAACGACAAGGGCTATGATGCTACTACTGTCCAAGATATCATTGACTTGGCAGATGTTGGGCGCTCGACCTTTTACTGTCACTACGAGAGCAAAGAACTGCTTTTAGATGAACTCTGTCGCTACCTCTTTCATCATCTCTTTGAAAGGGAAGAACACTTAACTACAGAAGACTACCTCGCACATATCTTTTTACATTTTCAGAAAAACCAGGACCATGTCACCAGTCTCCTTTTTTCCAAAAACGACTACTTCCTACGCCAACTACACAAGGAACTCGAACACCATGTTTATCCCATGGTGGCGGAGGACTTGCAAGAGGCCTATCCAAACATTCCGGCCTCCTACCTTCAGCATTTTGTTGTGACGAACTTTATCGAGACCCTAACTTGGTGGCTAAACAAAGGAAAATGTTATACAGAAGACCAAGTAGTGAGATTTTACCTTGATGTAATGGAGATGACCTCTACAACTCCACTTGATAACTAAGCCTGTAACTCAGAAAGGAACCAACTATGTTAACTTCGATGATTCTAGGAATACTAACAATTGTACTAGCTCTCGCCTTCTCATTGCTTCACCTTGCAGCTGCTTTTTCAGCCATAAAACAAAGAAACTACAGTCTGGGAAACACGTGCATCTTGGTCGGCAGTTGTCTCACCTCTCTGGCTCTAGCCATCTTTTACTTCGTCCCACTTGCAACCATTCTTCTATGGATTGTGGGCTCGAGTATCGTCTGCTATGGTGCCTACTGGAACGGCCAACAGAAAGAAGGTCAACATATATCGCACCACATCGTTCGCATAACGACCGCTATTGTCATTACGATATTATTCATTTTGCTCTAACACAAAAAGGATCATCTGATCCTTTTTTACTTTTTAAGCACTCTTTGCGGCCTTGCTCCATTGATACCAACCAACTAGACTATTGATCAAGTAAATCAGGTATTTCCCTTGGATTTGCAGGCTTTCTCCCCACCAGAGATAGATTGAAAAGACATTGGTAGCTGCCCAGAATATCCATTGTTCACGGTAAACAGCTGTCATGAGAATTTGCCCTACCCCGTTGGTCGCATCTGTGATAGAATCGCGATAAGGACGATTGGCTCCGATAGACTGATAAATGAACCCAAAGACCAACCACCAAAGAACACTAATAGAAAGATACTTGGTCCAACCCTTGCCGTCCAGTTTACGCGCGACAAACTCCTGCTTTTCCTTTTTAAACTGCGCCTGGTAGATCCACACTAGAAGTCCAATTGGCTGCATGGCCGTGAAGTAAAGTGTCGTCAGCACCTCACCATAAAAGCCTTTCTGCAAAGCCAAGATAAGGTAAATGACAGAGTTAATCAAACCAAAAAGGTAATTACTTGCTCGACCTTCAGCTTCTCAAAGAGCAGAAAAAAGGTTAGTAAGGCTTGAGAGATGAATCATTTTAAAGGCAAACAATTCCAACAAGACGTCATCATTGTCGCTGTTGGTTATTACCTACGTTACAATCTGATCTATCGTGAAGTTCAGGAATTGCTTTATGACCGTGGAATAAATGTTTGTCACACTACGATTTATCGGTGGGTTCAAGAATACAGTAAAATCCTCTATCATCTCTAGAAAAAGAAAAATAAACAGTCCTTCTATTCGTGGAAAATGGATGAAACCTATATCAAAATTAAGGGGCGTTGGCATTATCTCTATCGAGCGATTGATGCGGACGGTTTAACATTGGATATCTGGTTACGAAAGAAACGTCGAGCAGACGATAACAGCTATAAGTTAGAAGATACCGCCTATCAAGAAGATAAAGCATGCAAAGCAGAAACCGAAGATAAGCTAGCTATTGAAGCAATGAAAAGCAAGTACACCACGCTATTGCTAGAAAATATGTTGCTAAGTCCGTTTGAAATGTAAGATACAAAAATCATGGCAGGATTGCAAGTCCATGTTTACCCCCTCTATGACGAACTGAAAGAATTAAGAAGGCTAAATAGTGTTAAAGACCGCTTGTCTTATGTTGCCAGCAGACGTGAAGAATATTCTAAGCATAATATCGCACGCTACCTCAAAAAAGCCATTGAACAATATATACCAACGGTTAAAAGGCAGGACTTAAACCATGAGTGAAGACTTAAAAACGATCAAAGAGCTGGCGGATGAGTTGAGTGTTACAAAACAAAATATTCAATATCACTACCAAAGGTTACCAAAAGAATTACAGCTTAAAAGTTCCAATGGGTCTAATCTAATAAATTCTAAAGCAGAAAAAATAATTTTTGGTAAAGTAGAAAGTAGTAGCAAATCAAATACCAAAGACCAACAAATAGAAAAACTAACTAATTTGTTAGACCAGTAACAACGATTAGCCTTGCAAGATAAAAAGTTGCTAGAAGAATACAAGGCGGAAAATGATAACTTAAAAGCCCTCAAAATGCCCTCACAGGAAACAGAATTCAAACACTTAGACAATCAATATAAAGATGAAGTGAACGCTCTTAAAGAGAAGTTGGAAAATTTGCAGGAACAAATCAAATATCAAAAAAGGATAGAAGAACAAGAAAAACCAATAAAATGGTGGGGACTATGGCGAAAATAGATGATTCAGTTAAAAAGAAAGTTCCAGAATTGCGATTTAAAGGATTCACGGATGAATGGGAACAGCGTAAGTTGGGAGACGAAGTTCGAATAGTGATGGGACAGTCTCCTAATTCAGAAAATTATACTGATGATCCTAATGGGCGCTAAAAATGCGAAGACCTATGAAGACCTATTTTGTATTAGTCAAACAAAAAATCCAAAAGAAATGGTATATGATTATGACCATGAAACAAAGTAAAATCAAACCGAGTGATCTGAGGAAGCACCCGATGATCATGAAACGTTATTAAACACAAAAGTAACCCATGTGAGTTCTTGCCAGAAGCTGAAGTTAATCCTTCAACCTGGAAAACCCGCAGAGGTGACTTTTTCTATACATCTCGATTTTTCTGGCAATAATCATTAACCGATAAATATGTCTGTGAATCACCCAGCGACTCCGCTATGTCCATAATCCGCGGTGGTAGTAATCCCACTCGCTGGACAAGTTCGTGATTGCTGAACAATTCCCGTGGACTGCCGGCGAAGCCAAACTTCCCGTGTTCCATAACATACACCGACTCAAACTCGGCGGCGACCCAATCCATGTCATGGGTGATGGTCACAACTTGGTGGCCCGAATCAGCCAACTGATGGAAAATTGCGGTCAACTTGCGCCGGCTTTCCCAATCAAGCGACATCATCGGCTCATCAAATAAATAAATCGCCGGATCCACTGCCAAAACTGTGGCAACGCTCAACAGCTTGCGTTCCGACAATGACAGATCATATGGACTTTCAGCTGTTTTATCATCCAAGCCAACTCTTTTTAGAGCCGCTAAAGCCCGCCTCGTAATCGTGTCGTGGTCATCCATGACCTGCGCGACATTCCACTCCACCTCTCGTAGAACGGTCGGGTTGAAAAGCTGATCGTCAGGATTCTGAAAAGTAATCCCAACCTTCAGTAACTTTTCGACTGGTTTAAGATCATTAAAATTTTCTCCATCGATCTTAATCACACCGGTTTGTGGTGTCAGCAAACCCGTCAACAATTTGAAGAGCGTTGATTTGCCGGCACCATTTTGGCCGACAATCGCCACCATCGGATCGGCGAAGTGTTTGTCTTCAACATCCAAGCTAAAGGACCGTTCCGGATAAGAGAACGTCAGGTGACTCAGTTCAATTGTGGACATAACGAACCTCCTTCAGATCAGCATAATTCACCGGATACCGGCCATCAGCCAAGTGCCAATCCATTTTTTGAGCAAGTTGCTGGATTGTCGGGGCTGGAATCTGCCAGTCAGCTGCCAAATGATTAAACACCTCACCCGGCCTGCCCTGGGCTACCATTTGACCCTCGTGCAGCACCCACACAACGTCGGCGACTTCGCACAAATCGTCAATTTCACTGGTGACAATGAAGACAGTCGTCTCTTTGACTTTGGCCAGCCATTGGAAAAATTGCCGGCGGCCAAGGGGATCCATCTCACTGGTCGGATCATCCATAATCAAAACAGCCGGATTAGCCACAATCGCCGTGGCAATTGCCAACCGCTGGATCTGACCACCGGAAAGGCTCTCGGGACGCAAATTCAGCTGTTCAATCAGCCCCATTTGCGTGGCAACTTCTTCAACCCGTTTTTGAATCAGTCCTTCAGCCATTCCCTGATTAATCAAGTCAAAGGCAATTTCATCGGCAACCGTGTATGCCAACCCGCTTAGTTGGCCAGCTGGATTTTGCAGTACAACTCCATTCATGGCATTATAAACGGGCCAATTGTCAGACACTCGCTGGCCAAACATGTGCCAATCGCCCTCAATCTCAGCAGACACAATTTTGGGAATGACCCCTGCCAGCACACGGCACAAAGTCGATTTGCCGGAGTGGCTATTCCCGATAATCCCAACCACCTGGCCGGTATGAACCTCCGCGTTAATCTGACGCAGTTGTGGTTGCTCAGTACCCGGATAACGGGTGGTCAAATTTTCAATTACAATCCGTTTATCTTCGTCCATATCTTCCACCCAATCAATAAAATTGCCAATCCAGTCAGACCAATGTGCAGCGTCCGCGACAGGCGATACACGCGCTGGGAGGTTCTGACAGTCCGGTTGAGATTATCAAAACCTCTCAGTTGGAGAGAAATCGACCGCGTCATCGATTGATCCAAGGTCTTAATCACCAATGGAATTAGAACCGGCAGGACTGACTTTAATTTCTGAATCAACGTTTTTTGCGGATTGGTTCCGCGAACTTTTTGTGCCTGCTGGATTTTCCGCATATTGCGCATCATTTCCGGCAAAATATAACACACCGACATCAGAACGTAGACGGTTTTATAAGACAATCCGGACAGTTCCAAATAGGCCGCGTTTTCTGAAATACTCGTGGTCACCATAAAAAAGCCACTGGTCAAAATAATCACCAATACTCGACAACCCAGAGTGGTGGCGTAAATCAGGCCTTCTTTGTAGAACGACATCCCAAGCACAGAAAACAGCACAGTTTGATTCCGACTGTAAAATAACCCTTGGATGATCAGCATGGTGCAAATCAGAAACAGGCTGAATCCCAGCGCCTTAAAGGTGGTAGAACTCAATTTGGAAAATAACAATAGCAGTGTTGCGACAAGAATTAATCCGGCCTGAAGCAATAAATTCATACTGGCAAAGCTCAACAACGTCATGTCCAAGATGAACAAGAGCTTAGTAATCGGATCGATCACCTGGTACCACTTGAGCTTGACCCGTGGCGCTCCAGAAATCAATGTTTTATCAGTCATCATTTATCATCTCTAAAGAAGTGCACCATCCGCTTCGGAAGCTGACGATAGATGAAGAATGCCAGGTAGGCCACGCAGACTTTATCCAAAATATCCAAGACAAACTCATCGGTAAATGAGGCCAGCCACACTGGTGCATGATTGGCGACCATTACCGCAAACAATGAGTCACCCCAAGCGATACCGGTCTGACCACCCCAAAAGATGACGTTGAGTGGCGTTGAAATGACAGCTGAAACGATGGCAATAATAATAGCAGAAACAAATACTCGTCGCGCTGACGAGAACCACCCATTGGCGTGCAAAACTCCGACAGCAATCCCAATTCCGATGCTGGTAATCGCATACACGGTTGAAATTGGCGATAAGGTCAGCCCATAGATCACGTTGTTGATGAAACCACTAATGGCACCGGCAACCGGCCCAGCCAACATGCTGGTAAGAAAGGTTCCCAAAGACCCCAGCCAAACGGGCAACTTTAACCCCTCCGCCAAGGCTTTGGCAACATAGTTAATCCCCACGGCAGCGGGAATCAAAGTCATGGTGGCAGCACTTAACTTAAATTTCCACATACTGGTACGATGAATCGGTTCTGTTTTCATAATCTTCTCCTTTTGTTTTTAAAGAGCCGTGTCTGGATAGACTTTCGGACGCAACGCTCTATTATATATCTACTGAACTGTCTATACACAAGATTTCCATCCTTAGTCGACATGAGCTGGAAATCTTTATTTGTTAAGTAGTTCACAACACATTATACACCTATTTTGTGAATAGTCAAGTGTATTTACAGTGAAAATCTAGAAAATCCTGAAAATTTCCTCTTATACTCTTCGAAAATCAAATTCAAACTACGTCAGCGTCGCCTTACCGTATATATGTTACTGACTTCGTCAGTTCTATCTACAACCTCAAAGCTGTACTTTGAGCAGCCTGCGGCTAGCTTCCTAGTTTGCTCTTTGATTTTCATTGAGTATTATTTTCCATTTTGAAAGACATTCAGTAACTCTAATATCAAAAAAGCCCAGACGACATTGTCTGAGCATTCTTTTCTATAGTCGTTTAAGCAAGTTGAGTTTGACATTTTCAAACTATTTCTTCAACAAACCTTGTTCTTGTAAAAACTCCTTGGCTACTTGTTCTGCTGACTTGTCTTCAATACCGACTTGGTAGTTGAGCTGGCTCATCTGACTTTCAGTAATTTTACCAGCCAATTTATTGAGAACTGTCTCCAACTCAGGATGTTTCTTAAGAAGAGCTTCTTTCATGAGTGGCGCTCCTTGATAAGGTGGGAAGAGTTGCTTGTCATCTTCCAAGACCTGTAAATCATAACGCGCCAATTCTGCATCCGTCGAATAGGCATCCGTGATTTGAATATCGCCTGACTGAATTGCCTGGTAGCGAAGGGCTGGCTCCATGGTCGCTACGTTGAGATTGAGACCATACATTGATTGCAAGCCCTTATTTCCATCTTCACGGTCATTAAACTCGAGAGTAAAACCGGCCTTCAACTGTCCTTCCACTTTTTTCAAATCCGAAATGGTCTTCAAGCCATATTCTTGAGCAATCTTTTTCGGAACAGCTACAGCGTAGGTATTTTGATAAGACATGGGTTTGAGATAGGCCAGATGATCCTGTTTGGCAATGCCATCACGCGCCACCTGATAAACCTGATCTGGATCATGACCTACCTTGGGTGATGGCTGAAGCAAACTTTCAGTCACCGTACCAGTAAATTCAGGATAGATATCAATATCCCCTTTTTTCAGAGCTTCATAGAGGAAGCTTGTTTTCCCAAAATTCGGCTTAACAGTCGCAGTCATACTGGTATTTTCTTCAATCAGTAACTTATACATATTAGCCAAAATTTCGGGTTCCGGTCCCAATTTCCCAGCAATCACCAAGTTTTCTTTCTCTTTTTGAGCTAAGAGTGCTGGACTATACGACAGACCCAGCAATAAGGTCACTAAGGCAAAACCAGAGAAAATCGTCCGCAATTTTGCTTTTTCCATCACTTTTAGTAGGAAGTTAAAGGCAATGGCCAGCACTGCAGAAGAAAGGGCACCAATCAAAATCAGACTGGTATTATTGCGGTCAATTCCCAAAAGGATAAAGGAACCCAGTCCCCCTGCACCAATCAAGGCAGCCAAGGTTGCCGTACCGATAATCAAAACCGCCGCCGTCCGAATACCAGACATTATGACAGGCATGGCAAGTGGAATTTCAAACTTCTTGAGACGCTCCCACCTGGTCATCCCAAAGGCAATCCCAGCCTCTTGCAGACTCGGATCAATTCCCTTCAGTCCAGTAATAGTATTTTGCAAAATCGGGAAAATCGCATAAATCACTAGAGCCGTCAAAGCAGGCAAGGTTCCAATTCCCATCAAGGGGATAAAAAGTCCCAATAAAGCCAGAGACGGGATGGTCTGGAAAATCCCTGCAATTTGCAAGACCCAGTCCGCCAATTTCTCATGATAACGAAGATAAACAGCCAAGGGAATAGCGATAAAAATAGCTAGTAACAAAGTCAAAAGCGACAACTGCAAATGTTGAGATAGAGCTGTTACCCAATCACCAAAACGCTCCTGAAAAGTTGATATCAAATTAGTCATGAACACTACCTCCAAACAAGTCTGCTACAAAGTCCGTTGCAGGCGCTTTTAAGATCGTCTCGGGATTCGCCACCTGACGAATCTCTCCATCCTGCAAGACAGCAATACGGTCCGCCAATTTCAAAGCCTCATCCGTATCATGGGTCACAAAAATCGTTGTCATCCCAAACTCCTTATGCAATTCTTTCGTCAGAACCTGCAACTGTTTTCTCGAAATAGCATCCAAGGCTGAAAAGGGCTCATCCATGAGGAGAATCTTAGGCTGACCAATCATAGCACGGACAATACCGACCCGTTGCTGTTCTCCACCAGATAATTCATTAGGTAAACGATGCCCATACTCAGCCACTGGTAAACCAACTTTAGCCAAAAGCTCTTCTGTTTTCTTCGCAATGTCTTCCTTAGTCCAGCCCTTCATCTCCGGAATGAGAGCAATATTTTCTGCAACCGTTAAATTGGGAAACAGAGCAATGGCCTGTAAAACATAACCAGTAGAAAGACGAAGCTCCCGCTCATCATAGTCTTTGATGCGCTTGCCATCCATATAAATATTTCCATCAGTTGGTTCCAAAAGACGGTTAATGATCTTAATCATCGTCGTCTTACCGGACCCAGAAGGCCCAACTAAAACCATGAACTCTCCATTCTCAATTCGTAAATTAACATCTCTCAAAACATCTTTTTCTGTGTAGCGTAGCGCTACATTTTTGTATTCAATCATTCTTTGTCCTCAATTTAAAATTTTCCTCGGTTCGTCAAGTCTTCTACCTTAGGCATGACTTCTTTATTGTCCCAATGCTCCACAATCAAGCCTTTCTCCAAACGGAAGATATCGTACTGGGCATAGGCAACTCCGTCAATCGGAGTCTGGCCATAGCTAACCACGTAGTTTCCTTGTCCTAAAAGCTGGAAAACAAAGTCGAAAGTGACACCATGTTCAACCACATAGTTTTTATAAGCAGCACTCCCTTGACCAATCTCATGCTTATGCTGAATCAGATCGTCTGCCACATAATCACTCCACTGCTCTAGCTCCCCATTTTGGAAAATTTCTGTCAAGAAACGACGAACCAACTTTTTATTTTCTGCTGTCTTGTCCAAATCCTTGATTTTAAAATCTCCAAAGATCTGGTCTAACTGTCCATTTTCTGGAGCACGATAGTAGTCAATAACATCCCAATGCTCCACGATACGACCATTCTCATCCGCACGGAAAGTATCTGTCGTCACCCATTGAGCTTCCCCACCATTGAGATATTGATGAACATGGACGAAGACCAGATTGCCATCCTCAATAGTGCGAACAATTTTCATCTCACGCTCGGGATGGCGCTCAAAGAAATTAGCAAAGAAAACCGCAAACCCTTCTTTCCCATCTGGCACACCTGTTGAGTGTTGAATATAAGTATCCCCTACAGACTGAGCTTGAGCCTCAGCAACTCGTCCGTCTTGAATAGCATGAATATATAGATTTTGTGCATTTTCAACTTGTTTTGACATGATTTATTCCTCATTTGCTTTCTCTTTCAGATTGTCCAAAATGCGTTCCTGATAGCTTTCAAATTGACGAATTTCTTCCTCAGTGAATCCTTTATAAAAAATTGCATCCAATTTTTGACTGACACGCTGGCCAATTTCTTTCTGGGACAAACCTTGCTCTGTCAACTTGACATATTTCTTTCTCTTATCTATTCCACATGGACTAATGATGACCAGGTTTTGCTCCTCAAGATTCTTTATCATGGTTGTGAGCGTATTGTTAGCAAGACCAGTCGCAAGCGCAATATCTGTCGCAGTTGCACAGCCAGTTTCACTATTCCATAAAACCGCTAAAATCTTGCCCTGTTCACTCCGATAAAGAGCCTCAGGATCCTGACTCAGTAACTTTTGAAAAATCCGCCCATTCAACAAACGAATATGATGGGCTACCAAATGACTATCTTTCATGACTTCTCCAATTTATTTCTATACCGAATTATATTATATTGTAATACTTATCATTCCATCTGTCAACTATTTCGACTTAGAAATAATTTCCACCAACAAAAAAGACCTCCTACCTAAAGTAGAAGATCTTCACTATTTATTAACTTAATCTGTCATTTCGGACACCAGTGTTCGATGTTCCAGTGGTAAACTGCACATAACCAGCAAGAAGATGAATCCTGACTGAACCCAGAAGAGAGCCAAGTCAAAAATCCCATGTACAGCGACTACTGTCAAGAAGGAGAGATAAAGACCGATAATTGGTCGTTTACCAGACTCCTGACTCATATCCATCATCATGTGAACCGGGATAACCGAAGAAATGGATAGGAGAATGGTTCCAATCAAACCATAACTTAAAATAGTATCGATGTAAAGACTATGCGCGTGTTCGTGGTAAGGTGCATGGATTCTCGGGAAAGAATTCATATAGGTCAGCGGACCCTCACCCCAGATCGGATTTTGCTTAAACAAAGTCATACCCGCATTCCAGATTGAAACACGCTCCTCCATTGAAGAATCTAGCGTTCCCATACGGACACCCAAATCGCTTGAGAAGAGGAAACAAAGACCAATCCCGAAAACTCCAATACTGAGCCAGAAGGCACGCCAGTTTTTAATGGTTGTAAAGAGATAAATGATAGCACCAGCGATGATGGCAGGAAAGGCTGTTCTATTTTGTGTAAAATTCAAACCAAATAGATTCACAAAACCTGCTAGCACACAAAAGACTTTCAACCATCTTAGCTTCGTCGTTGTAAAGAGATAAAAGGCAATCATGATACAGAAGCAACAAATAATTCCATAGTAGTTAGGATTAAAGAAGGTGACCTCTGCACGGTTTTGGTGCCATACTTGCATATTAGGCGAAAGAAAGGCGTAGTTAAATTTCTTTACAATTTGGAAATGCTCCAAGGTAGCAAAAACAGCAGAGAGCACACTACCAAACAAAATTGTCTGCAGTATCAGTCGAAAGAAAGCATGTGTCAGACGTTTCTGGTAGAAGCTAAAGAAAATGAGGAAGAGAAACATCAGTAAAGATGCAACCAATCCAAGCCAGTTCTTGGCGACGATAGAGATGATACTACTGTAGGCAATAAAAAAGAGAAGTACAGGATGTTTGGCCAATCCTTTGATAATTCCCTTCATCTCCCCAGTAACAAGTAAACCTATCAAATATAAAGCAAAGAGGGCTAAGAACAAATAAAAAGGTAAAAAGATACTTATGATCATCAAATACAAAAAGAAATCTTTTTTCGAAAGCCCTCTTATCTTATCCAGTAATCCAATTGATTTCAAAACGGATCCTTTCTGTTCTGGATTTTTCCAGAAGATAAATGCTAAACTATCTTTATATTCTACCATTTTTTCTGTCATTTGGGAACAATGAACACGTTTTCACCACAAAAAATTCTATCATCAATATAGCACTAGAACTGAATGTTTCTGCCGTTTTCCACTACTTGATAGGTTTGACTTTGCAAATCAATTTCTGCTACTGCTGTTACGGACTTGTCTTTATTTTGACGTTTGATTACAATGCTGTGAGCTGTTGGTGTTTCAATGTCAATAGTCCCTTCTAGGTCAAAGGCCTCTGACCGATTACGGAAAGAAAATAGATTGAGAAGAGACTTCACCACAGGACGTTGAACTTCTTCTGCTATTTCCTCATTGCTATAGTAATGACGATTAATATTTCGACCTTCTTTGGTTTCTTCTAATAATTTCAAGTCATTTTTTCCTGCTAATAGACCCACATAGTAAACCTGAGGAATGCCTGGAGCAAAAGCTTGAATCAAACGAGCTAGGAAGTACTTGACATCATCATCTCCAAGCGCAGAATAGTAGGTTGAATTGATTTGGTAGATATCTAGATTGTTATACTCTGCACTAGAGTACTTACGTTTGACATTCGCTCCAACCTTATAGAGCTCATTTGAAGCATAGTCAATTTCATCATCAGTCAGGATATCCTTGACATCCACCACTCCAATCCCATCATGGGTGTCTAGTGTCGTAAATTGCTTCATCGGGCTCATCTTTAACCACTTAGCTAAGCGCTCTGTTCTGGAACTGTAAAGAGTATAAAGGGTCACCATTGGAAGGGCAAAATCGTAAACATAGTAATCATGATCCGCTATTTTAAACTGAATCGAATAGTGTTCATGAATCTCAGGTAAGAGCTCTGCACCGTATTCAGCTGCTATATCCCGGACCTTATCCAATAAGTCCCAAATATCTGGTTCCACAAAGAAATCATTGGTATCCAATTTCTTCACCGCATAAGCAAAAGCATCTAGGCGAATCAAATCACACCCGTTACTTGCTAGATGTTGAATCGTCTTACGGATAAATGCCATCGTTACTTCTTTGGTCACATCAAGATCAATCTGCTCCTCACCAAAAGTATTCCACAAATGTTCTACTGAACCATCCGCAAAAACAATCTCTTGCTTTGGTGCACGGTCCTTACGCTTATAAATTAAATCTACATCAGCTTGTGTCGGACGATTTTCCGGCCAAAACTTATCCCAGTTTAAAAAGAGATCTTTGAATTCACTAGCTTCATGTTTTTCTTGATAGTCCTTATAATATTTCGATTTACGAGAAATATGATTAATCATAAAGTCAAACATAAGATAATATTTCTCACCTAAACGCTTAACATCCTCCCAATCACCAAACGCTGGATCCACTTCATCATAGTCAACTGGTGCAAATCCACGATCACCTGTTGACGGGAAAAATGGTAGAAGGTGAACTCCCCCAATAGCATCGCCAAAATGTTCTTCCAAATTCTCATACAAGTCTTTAAGGTTATTTCCAAGACTATCTGAGTAAGTAATCAACATGGTTTTATTTTGAATGGTCATAGATGGTCTCCTTTTTCTGATGAAAGCCAAGTCTTATATGACCTGGCTTTGTAAATGAAAGATATTTTTAGATTTTTGTTCAGTACTAATATAAACTGCAAGTAACTAAGTACTACTTTCTTTTTTCTACATAGAATTGTCAATAAGCTGAACTGTTCCTCTATGTATGGAATTATAAATTCCATAAGCACTTTCTTACTTCACTGCCCCGTTACTCATTCCTGAAATGATATGTTTTTGGAAGATGAGGTAGACAATGGTTATCGTTACAATTCCCACAATATAAGATGCAAAACTTGGGCCATAGTCATTGAAGTACTGACCTTGGTAGTTGTACTGGAAGAGAGGCAAAGTCCACATCTTGGAATCCTTATTCAGAATCAACAGTGGCAACATAAAGTCATTCCAGAACCATAATGCATTGATGATCAAAGTTGTAGCATGCATGGGCTTCAACATTGGAAAAATGATTCGACGATAAATTGTAAAACGATCAGCCCCATCAATTTCCGCAGCTTCGTCCAAACTATCTGGTACACTGATTTTTATATAACCAACATACAAGAAGAGAGTCTGTGGAATAGCATAAGTTAGGTAGAGTATTACTAGCCCCCACATATTTGCTAGACCGAGTTTACTCATCATAACTGTGATGGGAATCATAATCACCTGAAATGGAACAAATATCCCTAAGATCAAGAGCGAATACATAATTGCAAAGGCTTTTTTCTTGGACATATTTCGAGCAATGGAATAAGCTGCAGCTGGTATAAAGAAAGCTACTACAATCAATGATAACACCGTAATAACTGCTGAATTCCAGAAATAGCCTCCAATTCCGTCCGAAATTAATCGTTCATAATTACTTAAGGTAAAAGGATTGGGCAAACTAAAGAAATGATTCATGATATCCTTAGTTGTCTTGAAAGAACTAAATACCGTTACCAACAAAGGAACAAGTATAAGAATACCACCGACTATCAAGAGGACGTATTTCCAAAACTGATTCAATTTTTCTTCTTTTTTCATGTGTAGGACTCCTCTATTAGATTTCAAATTTCTTTGATAGCTTGATTTGGATAATAGAAACAATTCCAATAATTAAGAATAAAATCAAGGCAATTGCATTCGCATATCCATATTGATTACTCTTGAAAGCATAGTTGTATACTAAAAGTCCAAGAGACGTTGTAGCATTATTTGGACCACCACTCGTCAACGCAAAAATCTGGTCAAAGGCTGTCAAACCGGACTTAAGAGCCAAGATAAAAACCATAGAGATTGTTGGCAGTAAAAAGGGCAATTCAATCTTCCAAAAAGTTTGTTTACTGGTTGCACCATCAATTGATGCTGCCTCTAAAATATCAGTTGGAATACTCTGAAGACCAGCAAGAAAGAGAATGATTGGCATTGCTACTCCTTGCCATAGAAGAACAAAAATAGTTGCCACTACCGCTCCGACAGGTGTCCCCAACAGACTCTCTTGTAAAAAGCTAATTCCTAAAATTTTTCCAATCGTTGGAAGCCCATAGTTGAAGAATTGTTTAAAAATCAAGGAAACTGTCAAACCAGACAAAACAGCCGGGAAAAAGAACCAAGCTCTAAAGAAGGTCTGCCCCTTCATCTTAGAATTTAAGGCTCGTGCGACAACCATCCCAATCGTAATCTCTCCAATAATCAATGCCAGAGTTAAAATCAAAGTAAAGGCGATCGCTGTGAAGAATTTCCCATCAATCATCAGTAATTTGTAGTTATTTAAACCAACAAATTTATAATTATAGGTCAATCCAGTCCAGTTAGTCAAACTGTAGAAAGCACCTTGTACCATTGGAAAGTAAAAGAAGATAGCTTGTAAAGCAAGCGGGATGAGCAAAAATGTCCAACCCCAGTATTTATTTAAAAATTTTCGAATAGCCATATCATCTTAACTCCTATTCTAGTCCAAATCTGCCTTCATTGGATTAAAGAAAGCATTGAGATTGTTTGCCATATTTTTCAGATTTTTATCCATCAGGTAACCTGTACTTAGATTAAAAAAGTCTTCTTCAGAGTTCCAGCGTTGGCCCAACCAAACATAATGTTTGTCCGTAAATGCCAGTTTAGAAATAGCTGCAAGCGCTGAATCTTCTTTTTCCTGTATGCCTTTCACCGCAACAGGTGATCCATCTACATCATAGTATGACTGCATAGCTTTTGGACTAGTCATATAGCTGATAAATTCTTCGGTTTCCTTAGGGTGTTTGGTAGTAGCTGAAGTTGATAATGCCATATCCCCTGCACCAACAGTGACTTCTTTTCCTACTTCTTCTCCAGGGAAGGCGAACATCCCCACCTCAAATTTTGGATCCTGTTGATTAATTGCGGCTAATGCCCATGATCCTTGTGGCATCATCAAGGCTTTTTCACTTGAAAATGCTACCACCGCATCATTATAAGAGGCACCACGCCAACCATCTTGAGCATTATCTGCTAATAAATCGAGTCGTTCTGCATCTGCTTTTAAAATAGCATCATCTGCAGAAATAGCGTTTGGTTTTGAAAAGCGAAGGTAGTTATTAGCCGCGTCTCCACTACCCGTAAGAGTAATGAGAGAAAGTTGGTGGTAACCATTTAATGTCCAGCCTTCATTGCCTGCAACCGCAAATGGAGAATTCCCACTATCTTTTATCTTTTTGACAATCTCTTGAAACTCTTTAAAAGTCTTCGGTTCCTCAAGTCCTAATTCTTTAAACTTCGTTTTATTGTAATAGATTCCATAAAGGTTGGCCGTTAAAGGCACACTATAAACTTTATTATTAATCGCATACTTTTCAGCATAGTCATTCTTGATGTTCTCAAGATAGGACTTCCCTGTCATATCTGCAAAATAACCTGCTTTTGCCCACTCCTGAAAATCCATATTTTGAGGATAGATATTAATAATATCTGGAACATCTCCTGATAAAATACGAGTCTTTAGAACAATTCCAGCTGAAGGTACTGTAGTCAGCTTCACATCAATATTAGGGTGTTCCTTTTCAAAATCATCCACTATCCTTTGCAAGGTATCTGCCATCTCGGTCTTCTGGTTAAAAAACTCAATCGTTACCTTACCATCAGCTGATTGATTGTTCTGACCACAAGCCACTAGGCCTAGTAAACTTGCCCCAGCTACTAAAAGAAAACCTGCTTTCTTATACCATTTCATTGGAATGCCTCCTTGATAAATTTATACGCTTTTATTATAGTCTTTTGAATTTATACTGTCTACTCAAAAAATCTCCTGGTGATAGGGTAACAGTTAAACCTGCATACATGAGCTCTGCACCCGAATAAACAATGTTTGTCCCTTCCAGCTCATAAAGCCCTTCCACCTCCAAATCTTTCAGTTTCAAGGTGGTTTCCATTGTTTCTACAACTGATAAGACTCGGACGTAGGTTACAATCGTTTGATTTCCATAGTTAAATTGTTGAGCTGCTTCATTGGATTCAGCATTGGGATTGATTAACCTATACTGATTTCCCAACTGGACTACTGGTCGCAATTCTTTATACAAGTTCACCTGATTAGCAATCTCATCCTTCTCTTCATCTGATAAACTTGTCAAATCAAGTTCATAACCCAGATTTCCCATCATTGCCACGTGACCACGAGTTTCCAATGGTGTCATTCGTCCCATCTGATGATTTGGTACTGCTGACACATGAGCCCCCATAGAAATGGTTGGATAGAGATAGGATGAGCCGTATTGAATTGGTAAACGTGCAATAGCATCAGTATTATCACTTGCCCAGACTTGAGGGAAATAACGCATCATACCAAGATCATTTCGTCCACCACCACCAGAGCAGGACTCAAAGAGAATATGGTTGTGCTTCTCTGTCAGATACGAAACGAGTTCGTAAAGCCCCAACATATACTGATGAGACTGCATCTGGGTTTCCAAGTAGGCTGAACCATTCCCCAGGTTAGTAATATTACGGTTCATATCCCATTTGATGTAGTCAATTTTATGATGAGAGAGGAGTTCATCTAAAACATTTTTCAGATATTCTACTACCTGAGGATTGGCAAGATTAAGTACTAATTGATTTCGAGAATAGGTATGCTCATAACCTGGAACCTGAATAGCCCAGTCAGGATGTTTACGATACAAGTCGCTATCAACGGAAATCATCTCAGGTTCTAACCAAAGCCCAAACTGCAAACCTCTTTCATGGATAGCTGAAATCAGACTTTCTAGACTTCCACCCAATTTTTTCTCATTCACAACCCAATCACCTAAAGCACGATTATCATCAAAGCGATTACCAAACCACCCATCATCTAATACAAAAAGTTCAATACCAACTTTCTTAGCCTCATCTGCCAACTCTAACAGTTTTTCTCTCTGAAAGTCAAAGTAGGTAGCTTCCCAGTTATTGATAAGAATTGGACGCTCTTTTTTAGAAAATTTACTTGGCATAATGTGCTTAAGTACAAAATTCTGACTTTCATGACTAATACCAATTAATCCCTTATCTGAATAAGTCACAAAAGCTACCGGTGTTTCAAAGTTTTCCTTAGGATCTAACTTCCAAGAAAAATTTTCTGGATTAATCCCAATAGCAACCCGAACTTCATTCAATTGATTCTTTTGGACAAAAGCTTCGAAGTTTCCACTATACATCAGTTGTAGAGCAAACACATTCCCAGCATCCTCTGTAACTCCTTGATCACATAATAGAAGAGCTGGTGTTTGAGCATGCCCAGAAGCTCCACGGTTCGAACTAATCGAAAAGATTCCTTGCTCTACCTGTTGACGTCGGACAGTCTTTTCACGAGCATAAGCTCCCTGTAAAGTCACTATTTCGTAAGCTGCAGCGGGAAAATCAGCCATAAAAGAAAAGTCCTTATGAATGACAACTTCCTGATTACTATTATTCTCCAATTTGCTGTAACTAGCAATTGTCGCATCATTATCAAAAGCAGTATAATACAAAGTCAGACTAAGTTTAGCTTGAGGATCTTTTAAAATCAAGGCAAGCGTCTCTGTAGCATCCATGCTGTGAGGAGAAGGTAAGCCCTGTGGACCATTCTGACCTTTTAAAATCTTTGCTTCTACAAATCGAAAGTCTGTTACTTCAGTTGCATCATGTTGAACCTGTAAAGTTGGTTTTCTAAAGTCACCCAAACCATGTTGTCCAAAAATCTGACGTTGCGTATCCAAACTAAAGGTTCGATTAGTAGCTATGGGATTACCAGAAAAAGCATGATCGCGTTCGTAAACACTATTAGCCCCTCTATAGTTCTTAATAGTCTTTCCTAAATGTTTTAATAATAAGAACCCATCCCTATTTTCAATAATCAAACTTAAACCTTTACTCTCAACGTAAAATAGATTATTCTCTATCCGAATTCCCATAAATTGTACCTCATCGATTTCCTGATAAAATTTTAACAAATAAAAGCGCTTTCCAAAATAGAAAAATGTCTCAAGAATATGGTAAAATGTTAGGTAGGAGGTGGCACATGCTCGTTTTTTCAGAATACCAGACTGGAACAATTGACCTTTCTCTTAGCTTTTACGGTTATGAAGAATGTACGCCTAACTATTCTTTTGGCCCAGCTATTCGAGATACCTATGTACTCCATTACATTACTAAAGGAAAAGGTCAATTCCATTATAAGGGGAAAATTGTTGATTTAAAGGCAGGAGATTTCTTTTTACTAAAACCAGATGAATTAACATTCTATCAAGCAGATAACCAGGATCCTTGGGCTTACTACTGGTTGGGGATCACTGGAGGGAGGGCACCTGACTACTTTGCTCTATCTCAAATTTCTGACCAATCCTACCTCACCCAGTCAAATAACTGTCATACACAAACAACTGCAAAACTCGTTGAAAATATTGTCCGTTTCGCTCAGATTACAAAATCAAATGAATTGGCTCAACTCCACATCATGGGACAACTCCATGAACTAATGTTTCATCTAGGAACGATTGCTCCCAATCAGAAAAAAGAGAATATTTCATCAACTCACCAGCTCTATCTTGACTGCAAACAATTAATTGATAGTCACTATCCACGATCGCTCACCATTCAAGATTTAGCTAAAGAGCTATCGGTTCATAGAAGTTACTTAACTAGTGTGTTTAAAGAATTTCACCAACTCTCTCCAAAAGAGTATTTACTTTTCGTTCGAATGAAGCGTGCGCAACAGTTACTAGAACACACAAATGAAACGATCAAAGTCATTGCATATTCTGTAGGTTTTTCAGACCCACTACATTTCTCAAAAGCCTACAAACAGTTTTTTCATAAAACACCTAGTCAAACTCGAAAAGAATACTCTCATTCCCTCTCAGCTAGAAAGGAAAATCAATGAAATCACACCAACTAGTCTACCAAATATTAGCTAGAGAAAACGATTATGTTAGCGGAGAAAAAATCGGAGAAGAACTGAATTTAAGCCGTACATCTATATGGAAAGCGATCCAACGTCTTCAACAAGAAGGCCTAGAAGTTGATAGTATCAAAAATAGAGGCTACAAGCTTACTCAAGGAGATCTTATATTGCCTGAATTGATTCAAGAGAACACCAACTTAACCATTCGCTACAAACCTGAGACAAAATCAACACAAACAGATGCAAAAGAAGGGATTGAAGCTGGAAACAAAGGAAACACACTCTATCTTTCAACCTGTCAAACAGCAGGTCGTGGCCGCTTTCAGCGCCCCTACTATTCTCCATCTCAGGGCGGGATCTATATGTCTCTGCATATTCAACCAAACCTTCCCTATGAAAAACTCCCATCCTATACTCTTCTTGTGGCAGCTGCAGTCTGCAAAGCCATTAAAAATCTAACTATGATAGAAGTAGATATCAAATGGGTAAATGACATCTACTTTAAAAATAAAAAGATAGCAGGTATCCTCACCGAAGTGATGACATCAGTTGAGACAGGCTTGGTTACAGACGTCATTATCGGACTAGGTATAAATTTTTCTATAGCAGACTTCCCAGATAACCTAAAAGAAAAAGCAGGTAGTCTATTTATGGCACCTGCACCAATTAGTCGTAATGATCTCATCAGCGAAATATGGAATTGTTTCTACAATACGGATTCAGATGAGCTACTTTATATCTATAAAGAAAGATCAATAGTTCTTGGAAAAGAAGTTACCTTCCAGCTAGATGGAAAATTTAAAAAAGGACTTGCAAAAGAAATCTCAGAATCTGGTCAACTTCAAGTTGAACTTGAAGATAAACATACTATCTGGCTAAATAGCGGAGAAATATCGCTAACAAGTTGGTAATAAACAAATCCCCCTTTTAACGATTTAGAAGGGGGATTTACATACAAAAAAAGAGCCTAACAGCTCTCTTAACTTACGGAGAATGGGGGATTCGAACCCCCGCGCCGGTTACCCGACCTAACGATTTAGCAAACCGTCCTCTTCAGCCTCTTGAGTAATTCTCCTATTATAATGGGCACGAGTGGACTCGAACCACCGACCTCACGCTTATCAGGCGTGCGCTCTAACCACCTGAGCTACGCGCCCAAGTTCAAAAACTTGGTATGAACTTTCGTTCAAAGCGGGTGACGAGAATCGAACTCGCGACAACAGCTTGGAAGGCTGTAGTTTTACCACTAAACTACACCCGCTTAATAAAACAAATATGGCGCGAGACGGAATCGAACCGCCGACACATGGAGCTTCAATCCATTGCTCTACCAACTGAGCTACCGAGCCAAATTGCGGGAGCAGGATTTGAACCTACGACCTTCGGGTTATGAGCCCGACGAGCTACCGAGCTGCTCCATCCCGCGTTAATATAAAAAGGAGGATGTGGGATTCGAACCCACGCACGCTTTTACACGCCTGACGGTTTTCAAGACCGTTCCCTTCAGCCGGACTTGGGTAATCCTCCATTATTTACAATGGACCTTGTAGGACTTGAACCTACGACCACTCGGTTATGAGCCGAGAGCTCTAACCAGCTGAGCTAAAGGTCCAACAAGATCAATATAGCGGCGAAGGGGATCGAACCCCCGACCTCCCGGGTATGAACCGGACGCTCTAGCCAGCTGAGCTACACCGCCATGAATCGGGAAGACAGGATTCGAACCTGCGACACCTTGGTCCCAAACCAAGTACTCTACCAAGCTGAGCTACTTCCCGCGTTAAATAAAAAAATGCACCCTAGAGGAGTCGAACCTCTAACCGCCTGATTCGTAGTCAGGTACTCTATCCAGTTGAGCTAAGGGTGCTCATCATTATATGCCGAGGACCGGAATCGAACCGGTACGATCGTTACCAATCGCAGGATTTTAAGTCCTGTGCGTCTGCCAGTTCCGCCACCCCGGCCTCTCTAAGCGAACGACGGGATTCGAACCCGCGACCCCCACCTTGGCAAGGTGGTGTTCTACCACTGAACTACGTTCGCATCGACCTCTTATTCTATATAAAAAAATGCCGGCTACATGACTTGAACACGCGACCCTCTGATTACAAATCAGATGCTCTACCAACTGAGCTAAGCCGGCTGATTTCTATTATGCGGGTTAAGGGACTTGAACCCCCACGCCGTTAAGCGCCAGATCCTAAATCTGGTGCGTCTGCCAATTCCGCCAAACCCGCAAATATGACCCGTACTGGGCTCGAACCAGTGACCCATTGATTAAAAGTCAATTGCTCTACCAACTGAGCTAACGAGTCTAAAATAACTTCCGTTATCTTAAACGGTCCCGACGGGAATCGAACCCGCGATCTTCGCCGTGACAGGGCGACGTGATAACCGCTACACTACGGGACCTATGGGAGTTAACGGGATCGAACCGCTGACCCTCTGCTTGTAAGGCAGATGCTCTCCCAGCTGAGCTAAACTCCCAAAAAGGAAGTCTCTAAACTTCCTATTCTGCTAAGCGACTTCCATATCTCACAGGGGGCAACCCCCAACTACTTCCGGCGTTCTAGGGCTTAACTGCTGTGTTCGGCATGGGTACAGGTGTATC